>SDWK01000170.1 GCA_004195335.1 Shewanella sp. | reverse complement strand
TGTATAAGAGACAGCCATCAAACGGATCATTTTCGCCACGTTCAAATTCATTTCGTACCACGGTCATCTCTGTTTGACGTTCCTCGTCTTTAATAAACAAATTTCGCATACGGTCGGCTTCAATCCTGTCACCGTTTAAACGCGCGCTACCATTAAAACATGTTCTCGACATTGCCATATCAAATTTAGATGAACGGCCTGCCAAACTAAAGGTATGAGCATAGCCCAGAGCAAAGGCATCAATATTAAGTTCAGCATCTACTATCGGCGAGCTTGGTGAGGGTGAAACCTCACCTTGAGAATGGACATAGCCAGTAACGATAAAATTCATGTCTACAGGAATATTGCTATAACTACGGGGCTCTAGATCTTGTGCGTAAACACACGTTGTCAGGTTAAGCCCGACAGTTAGTGCCGTTAACTTGAATGAACGAGAAACCGCGGCTTTATTTCTTCGTAACGAAGAAGCGGTAAAGTGATGAAATGGCCAAGCGTTAGTTAACTGCATAGATGTCCGTCTATCAAAATGCTAAATTTCACAGTAACAACATGAATTTTACATTCTAAATTACCGTTTATTATCTGTTAATCAAGCTAAATTAACGAAAAACTCACAATTCAAACTGTCGAATCGAAAAAATGGTATCTGACTAAAAGTTCTCGCCTAACGCACTTGCAGCACAAGTATCAGTAAACACCGATGACCTCATATTCCTTTCGATTATCCCCGATATTTATAACCACACTGTCGTCCAATATTCGGCCCATTAACGCACTGCCAATGGGGGAGGAAGGTGTGATGATCATTATCTCAACATCCTCCGAAGAGGCCTGATGATCCAACTTCATAGTCAATTTTACTCCACCAGCACCGGGCCCGACAAAGAGAGATTGTCGACCCTCATTTTCATCCATGATGACAACCAACGCCCCCAGCCCTATCGGCGTCCCATCGTTAAATGAGCGAATATTAAGCTCTGTAAACGCTTTGAGATCCATTGAGCACTCCGCCACCCGCTGAGCTTGTCCATGTGCAAGATATGATGCTTCCAGGCCAAATGTTTCGTACTTACTCTTGGCAACCGTTTCACTATGGGTGGCTGTTTCATGGGCTAGATTGGCCGCCCTGACGGCGGACTGCTTGATAGCATCGAGATGTTTGAGTATTTCGGTGAGTAATATTGATTTATTCATCTTGATTTCAAAAAGTTACTGTGGTGATAAAGCTCAACGCTTTGGCAGTGATAACCGGCTGAGCTCTTACTAATACCCATTAAAATTCACCGGCTCAATCTTACTCAACCAGCAAAATTAACCGCCATTAATAATGCCGATAAGTCTGTTGATAAAACGTTTAACGGCTTTTTTATCGGCAAACTTAAATGCTAAACCATAATGAATACCATTGAGGCTCTTCTGTACACGTTTAGGAAATCGAGTCATCTCATTATTGTGAAAATAGCCTTCTTTGTGCTTAACCCCTTCGAGCGCAGACAGGTCAGCCAAGAATACTTCATAAGCAGGCCTTATCACCAATTGGCAATCTTTATCGGCACCATGAAGGTAGATAGGCTCTTTGAGTTCCGGCAGCATATATTCGGTGATTTTCTTAATAGTGAAATTTGTTCTGCAGTTGAGTGAACTTAACTCAGCCGTCAATTCGCTGTGTTCAATTGCCAATGGGGCGCTCCTAATGTGTTGACTCTGGCTGAGAAAATTCTCACCGCCAAGAATGCTATTATCATCAGGACTCTAGCAAAAATACGCTTCTCATGCTGCATAAATAATATTTAGTTGTCTCACTTTTTCATTGAAACACAGCGTTATAAAATTGTTATTGTTAATTCCACTCGTTCTGGCTTAATCTAACCACACATTGACCATTATATTTAATAACCATATTAGAGGCTTATGCGTCGTCTTCCTCCACTAAACCCCCTAAGGGCATTTGAATCTGCAGCCAGACACGAGCATTTCTCTCGTGCTGCCGATGAGCTGTGTGTCACTAACAGCGCCATTAGTCATCAAGTGAGGACATTAGAAGAGGCTTTAGGGATCACGCTCTTCGAAAAACAAGGGCGTAATGCCAAACTGACTCAATCGGGTAAAAATTTACTCCCTGCAATACAGGAAGCCTTCGATATCATAGGTGAGGCGTGCGAGAAGGCGGTTAAACCGGGGTTGACCGGCCGCTTGATTATTTCAGCCCCGCCAGAACTTTCATCCAAATGGCTGATTAGGCAGATAGGCGACTTTGCCGACCGTTACCCTTCCATCGACGTCAGTTTACTCGAACACGCCAGTGATGAGCAGAGCATCAATTCAGAAGCCGATCTGAGTATCATCTATGGGGCTGGAGATGGAGACTGGAATCGTTATTGGGTAACACCACTGCATCCTATTCAATTTTTTCCCGTATGTAGCCCACAACTTCTAGAGAAGAACAAGTCTCTCTCCCAACCACTGGATCTGACGTACCAACGACTGTTACACGATGATCAGGATGGTAAAACCTGGGCCACCTGGCTAGGTGCTCACGCACCACAAATTGTGAATATTCCACAGCACCTCAACTTCTCACATGCAGGACTCTCTCTGGAGGCTGCCATCGCGGGTTACGGCGTAGCCATCGGCGACAACTTCACCGCCTCGGCAGACTTGGCGAGCGGTAATTTAGTGCGTCCTTTCGAACAAAGTGTCCCCTCCCTCGGCAATTATTATCTGGTTGCCGAAAAGCGCAAAACCGGTGACGCTAAACTCAACGCTTTTATCGACTGGTTGCTGACCCAGATAAATGCCCAGTTCATCGACACGTCTCAAGCACTTTAAGCACTTAACCCTTATCGATGAGATCTTAGTCATTTACCTGGTATCTGACTAAGAAGATCCCTGTCCGGTCTCGCCCATTCACTACCCAATAACAGTACGAATTAAGATGAGATTTTGTCTACTTTTACCGTGATATTTTGTGATAACGCAGCTTATTGATGAAAAAATCTAACCAATTAGCACAGTTTTTATCAGTAGACCCTCCCTCTTTGCCTCGTTAGGTTTGAAGCTATCCAAACAAACGACAAGGTAAATTTATGCCACGTACATTAGACTCCACACCGCGCCAGGACGGTTTTCGTATGCCCGGAGAGTTTGAACCCAAGAAAGGTTGCTGGCTCGGTTGGCCTGAACGCTGTGACGTTTGGCGTAACGGGGCTAAACCGGCACAAAAGGTCTGGGTTCAGATATGCACCGCTATTGCACAAAGTGAGTTGGTCACAGTTTGTGTTTCCCAGGAACAGTATGAAAACGCCCGCGCCATGTTGCCCGGTACGGTTCGCGTGGTAGAGATGAGCACCAATGACGCTTGGTTCAGAGACTCCGCCTGTGCTTTTCTGGTCAATGATAAAGGGGATGTCAGAGGCACTGATTGGACATTTAATGCTTATGGAGGGCTCAATGGCGGGCTTTATTTCCCATGGGATAAAGACGATCAGATAGCGCAGAAGATCCTCGAAATAGAAAATCTGGATAGATACCGCTCCCCCTTGATTGCCGAAATGGGTGGCATTCAATGTGACGGACAAGGCACCCTACTCACCACAGAGCAATGCTTACTCAATCCCAATCGCAACGGACATCTGAGCAAAGAAGCGGTCGAGCAGCAATTAAGGGATTATATGGGCGTCGAGAAAATCATCTGGTTGCCCCGAGGCTGCAAGTTTGATGAAACCGATGGCCATATCGACGATCTTGCCTGTTGGGTTGCCCCCGGAGAACTTCTTCTGCAATGGACCGACGATGAACGCGATCCCCAATATGAGATCTATCAAGAGGCCTATGAGATCTTGAGTCGCAGCACCGATGCCAGAGGCCGTTCAATTAAGATCCATAAGATCCCGCAACCTAAAGCACTCGAATGGACTCAAGAGGAAGCATCTGGACTTGATGATGCCACTGGGACCCATGCCCGTGTCGCCGGCACTAAAATCTGCGCCTCCTACATCAA
>SDWK01000167.1 GCA_004195335.1 Shewanella sp. | reverse complement strand
CTTATCCATTCTTCATCCAATTAAGCATTTTTTTGTTTATTTATCATCGAAGCTTGATGGCTTAACCAGCCTTCACGTCCATCGATCTCAATATTGAGGATCTCATCGAGAGGCCAGTCAATATCTTCATGATCCAGGAGTTCTACCATAGGAACGAACTCGATATTATTTTCTTTTGCCTGGATAATAAGATCTTCAAATAGCTGAGCGCAAACAATACCTTCAACCTCGGCATGTATGGTATACACGTTCAGGCCATCGGGTTTGATTCGTTTGATTATCTCTGCATTGTAATTAGAGTGATCGATGTTGTCTTTACCAACCAGTTCATCATAGGTAGGCAAAGTCACCGGGATTTGAGGTGCCATTCCCAGCTGCGGGATAAATATCGACTCCCCTCTGCAATCGCTGTTATAACGAAATCCAAAGCGTTGCTTTTGGGTTAAGGTGGTATCGGTACAGCGCCAGCCAGCTACCGCACTGCAAGGGATCGGCTTGCCGGTGAGCTTAGATAGCAACTGATAGCCTTTGTCGATTTCACTGTGAAGCTCTGTTGGGGTCATCACATCTGTTTTCATCTGCCACTTGTGGTGATCCCAGGCATGAAGTCCGATTTCATGGCCAGCATCATCGGCTTGCTTGATGATATGGGCTAACTTCTTGCCTATGATTGGACCGGGCCATAAGGTGCCACGAATTAAAATATCCCAACCATATAAGCTTGCCGCTTTAGAACGCAGCATTTTTTTCAGGAATGCTGGACGCAGAAGACGCCAGATATGACGTCCCATGTTGTCGGGGCCGACGGTAAAGAAAAAAGACGCCGATATATCGTGCCGCTGGAAAATTTCCAGCAGCTTAGGCACCCCTAAACGGGTGCCTCGATAAGTATCAACGTCGATCCTTAGACCGACCTTGGTTACTTTTTGTTGACTCATTTAGTCTCTTCAACAGCCGTTTTTAAGAAGAAGTCTAACGTATCTTCGATGGTTTTATCCATCATGATAGTCGGTTCCCAATTAAGCAGTTTCTTCGCATTTCTGATGCTAGGGCGACGATGTTGAACATCCTGATAGCCATCACCGTAGAAAGATTGGCTTTCAACTAAGTTATAACCTGCAAACGGTGGAAACTGATCGCGTAGTGGATGCTCTTCGAACTTCTCTACTAAGGTTTCGGCCATCACTTTAATGCTGGCTTCATTGTCAGGTGAACCTATGTTGATGATCTGACCATCACAAAGCCCATCTTTGTTTTCGATCACTCTAAACAAGGCTTCGATCGCCTCTGAAATGTCGGTGAAACAACGTTTCTGTTCACCACCGTCAATCAATTTGATTGGCGTACCTTCGACCAGATTCAGAATGAGCTGCGTAATAGCACGGCTAGAGCCGACACGTGCAGAATTCAAGCTGTCTAAGCGCGGACCCATCCAGTTAAATGGACGGAACAGAGTGAACTTCAAGTTATCTTTCTTACCGTAAGCCCAAATCACGCGATCCAGCAGTTGCTTAGACGTTGAGTAGATCCAACGTTGGCGGTTGATAGGACCTGTGATGAGCGGTGACGTGTCTTCGTCAAACTCTTCATCGGTACACATGCCATAAACTTCAGATGTGGATGGGAAGATAATGCGCTTATTATATTTAACACAAGCACGCACAACCTTTAGGTTTTCTTCGAAGTCGAGTTCGAAGACACGAAGTGGGTTGCGGGTATATTCAATCGGCGTTGCGATAGCGACGAGCGGCAGTACGATATCGCACTTCTTGATGTGATATTCGATCCATTCGTTGTGGATGGTAATATCACCCTCGACGAAATGGAAATCGGGATGAGACAGATGCTGCTCAATCTGGCTGGAGCTCATGTCCATCGCATAAATTTCATACTTACCATCGTCTAGCAGACGCGTGGTTAAGTGATTACCGATAAAGCCGTTAGCACCCATGATAAGCACTTTCTGGCGTCGGTTGGCGGCGATAACAGCACTGGCTTGTGGGCCAAAACGCATCCCTTCAACGAGGTGCATATCGGAGGCAAGTTGGTCGCCACTCAGATATAAGCCATTTTCAGCTTGACCCGCATGAAGCACTATCGAGCCTTGCGCGCAGGCTACAGTAAGCGGCTTAGTCTCGACTATGGTACCCGGTGTTACATCATAGGTTTTCTCATTCGGAGTCGCACCCCAAATGATGACCTTACGTTCACCCAAGAAAGAAAATGCACCCGGGAAAGGCTCGGTTACGGCTCTAATTAGGTTGAAGATGGTGCGAGAGTCATTGGCCCATTTAATTTCACCGTCTGCTGGTGTACGACGACCGAAGTAACTGGCTTTTGTCGTATCTTGCTCTGTTAGAGTGTGGGTGCCGGCGATAATCTGAGGCAGAACCTTATTGAGTATTTCACCAGCCAAATTAGTCATACGGCTGTGCAAGGTGGCAGCCGTGTCCGCGTCGGTGATAGCCAGTGTTTCCGATGCGACGATTGCGCCGGCATCAGGCTTGACGGTCATGGTGTGCAGAGTCATACCAGTCTCAGTTTCACCATTAACAAGTACCCAGTTGATCGGCGCACGACCACGGTAGTTTGGTAAAAGAGAACCATGGAGATTGAAGCCGCCTTTAGGGGCGATGTCTAAGATCTCCTGGCTCAACATATGACGGTAGTAGAAAGAGAAAATTGAATCGGGTTGCATATGACGGATTTTTTCAACCCATAGAGGATGATTAACATCCTCAGGTGCAAATACCGGAATACCGTTACGGGCAGCTAACTTGGCCACTGACTCGAAGAACACATTCTCATTGCTGTCATCGACATGGGTAAATACCGCTGCGATCTCAACGCCTGCCTCGAGTAGGCTTCGTACGGCCGCACAGCCGATGTTATGGTAAGCAAAAACTACTGCTTTCATGTAATAATCCTCTAAAAAATCTAAATAAGTAATAATTAAAAATTAAATGTTTTTGTTCTCGTCAGATATACGCGCGCCTTTTGTGGCTTCGCCTACCAATACATCTTGTACATAGTATCTGGGCCTTGCGCGAACATCGGAATAGATTCGGCCAATATATTCACCCAGCAATCCTAGGCCGACAAACTGTGCACCGATAAAAATGAACAATATTGAAAAGAGTGGGAACACACCATCTACGCCCCATTCAGCGCCATAAATCAATCTTAAGAAAATTAAAAACATGCCAAATAGAATACCCAAAGACGCGATACCGCCACCCACGATACTCAGCATACGCAGTGGGGCGGTTGTCATGCTGGTCAGTAGATCAAACATCAGGTTAATTAAGTTCATAAAGCCGTACTTTGACTCACCCTGAGATCTTTCACTGTGGTGCACATCGATCTCGGCGGTGTGACGCGCGAAACCATTAGCGAGAATAGGGATAAAGGTACTTCTCTCATGACATTCTAGCATCGCCTTGACGACATGACGGCGGTAGGCTCGTAGCATACAACCATAGTCATTCATCTCAACGCCGGTCGAACGCTTAACCAGCTTATTGATAAGCTTTGAAGGGTAGCGTCGTAGTGCGCTATCCTGACGATGACGTCTCACCGTACCAACAGAGTCGTAACCCTCTTCGGCTTTAGCGACTAAGTTAGGGATCTCTTCCGGTGGGTTTTGCAGATCGGCATCTAGGGTGATGATGAGATCGCCGCGAACATGTTCGAAACCCGCCATGATGGCGTTATGTTGACCATAGTTACGGTTTAAGATGATCCCCACTACATGGCTGTCAGGCTCTGCTGCTGCGGCCTCAATAATATTGGCGCTATTGTCACGACTGCCATCATCAATAAGCACTAACTCGTAATGTTTTCCCATGCTGTCTGCTGCCGCAAGGGTACGGCTGAGGAGCTCGGGTAAACTCGCTTCTTCGTTATAAACAGGTATTACGATCGATACGAAGTCGATTTTTTGATTGTGCTTCATTATTTATTTCCAACAATTTCAGAGATCGCAGCGACGACGCGTTCAAC
>SDWK01000165.1 GCA_004195335.1 Shewanella sp. | reverse complement strand
CAGCGTCAGATGTGTATAAGAGACAGTTACCAATGGGCTTGTTTTGATGTGTTTGATAACGATTTATCATCAAAAGTTGCTACGATATCGATAAAAACATTTATGAGTGATAGTGAGCAGTGGTTAAGCTATTTCTAACAGTGAGTCATGACCTAATGGCTCACTGTTAGAGGGCCGTTTTGGTGTTTATGGCTTCAAGTGTTTATTGAGGAAAATGGTCAACTGTTCATTGATAAACTCTGGTTGTTCCAGGGTCGAGATATGCCCCGCATTGGGAATATGAACATACTCACTGCCATCGATGGCGTCATGCATTAAATATCCCTCGAGTGCCGGGCGTACGCTATCTTCGACACCAGTCATGATTAAACAGGGAAGGGTGAGCTGTTCAACCTCTTCCATGGTGTCTCGCCTACCGAAGATGATCTTGCCTAATCTAAATAGTGTTTCGACCTGTTCAGGTTTTATTTCGACAAGTGATTGTTTGAAGTGAGCAAACAACTCAGGGGTATTTTGAACCGCATTTTTTGCAAAAAACAGTGGGGCGATCTGTTCAACTAAAGGTGCAGGAACACCCTTGCTGGCCTTGATGATATCGAGCATGTTGTAATACTTAGTTCTCGCCACTTCCGGTTCAAAGCCAATAAAGCAGCCTATCATAACGAGCGTGCTGACTCGTGTCGGCGCTTTTAATACGAGCTCTGCGCCCCACATCCCGCCTACAGATAACCCAATGACGGAGAACGTCTCTATCTTCAATGCATCCATAAGGGTGAGCATTTGATCGGCGATATGTTGCAGAGAGAGCGTACTGTCAGGAATAGATTCTGACTGTCCATGACCCCATAGATCCGGAACAATACAACGGTAATGCTGGGATAGGTGAGCGAGTTGAGGCGCCCACATCTGTGAGTCCCAAAGATAACTATGACCGAATAAAAGCACCGGGCCATCGCCAATATCTAAATAGCTAAGGCTTTTGTTGTCGATTGTTATTTGATTTCTATAGGAAGAAAAATTCATATTTCCTGCTGCGTTAATGATTGATGAAGGTCGATAGTCGATTGAACTAACCAATATTTGGCGGTGGTGCAACTTTAAATACATATTCATCGACTAAAGATTGGATTCTGGCCATGACCTCTGTTTTAAGTTCGAGATCAGCCTCATTCAGAATTTGCTTTAATGCGTTAACATCGAATGCTCTGAGAATGTCAGATGAGACAGGATAGTAACTCAAATGCCAAGGTTCAGCATTGACGCCACTCAAGCCTTCTTGGAACGGAAAATAGAACCCAAAATCGCCGGCGTGTTTAACTAGCCAACGATGCAGGTTCCCACAGGGCCCAGATGAAAGATATTCAGATGAGACCAGCTGTAATTGCTGTAGTTCGATAGCATTTTCATCATACACATCGATATCAGTGCCCCAATGATGCCTGGATGTGCCGGGCAATGCTGACCAGAGCATGATGAGATCTAGGATCTCTTTGTCACTTTTTTGACCTAACTCGACGGGGTTTGAATTGTTGTCGAGAACCGTGCGCTTACCTTGGGCTTTATCATTCCAGATTTTCAACTGCCGGGAAAAATCCCTATAACCAGAACAAACCTTGATATTAATACCATCGTCAGCCGCCGCAAGGACCATCAGCTTAAGCGCTTTAGCCGTTTTTGTTTCCAAAAGATGGCCTTGGTAATCCTCGAAATCAGATTGTCCCAGGCCATAAGGTGAGATCGATGTTAGCAAAGTAGTTTTTCCAAAATGACTTCATAGCAAAGGGCGAGTTGCTCAAGGTCGGCGACTTTAACACACTCATTCACTTTATGAATGGTGGCATTGACCGGACCAAGCTCGATGACATGAGCACCAGTCGGAGCGATAAAACGACCATCTGATGTACCGCCAGAGGTTTGCGGATCGGTATCGGTGCCTGTGACTTGCTTTATGGCTGCACGCGTTGCATCGAGTAGTGGGCCTTCTCCGGTTAGGAAAGGGAGACCATTAAAGATCCAGCTAATATCATAGTCCAGCCCATGGGCATCGAGCATGTTGAGCACGCGCTTGATCAACTCATCAGCCGTCACTTCAGTGGAATAACGGAAATTAAACATGACCTCCAATGAACCCGGGATCACATTTGATGCACCAGTACCCCCATTGATATTGGCAATTTGGAAACTGGTTGGCGGAAAAAACTCATTGCCATTATCCCATTTCATTCGCGCTAACTCATCGAGTACAGGAGCCGCGTTGTGAATCGGATTATTCGCCAGGTGAGGATAAGCCACATGACCTTGAATGCCGTTAACCGTTAGATTTCCGGTCAGGCTACCTCGGCGACCATTTTTAACGATATCACCCAGATTATGGGTCGAAGATGGCTCACCGACTAACGCCCAGGTGATTTTCTCATTACGAGCTTCAAGCGTATCGATGACCCGCGTAGTCCCATTGATGAATGGTCCCTCTTCATCACTGGTGATTAAAAAGGCAATTGAACCGTTATGATCTGGGTGTTTTTCAACAAAACGTTCGGTGGCAACCAGCATCGCCGCGAGCGAGCCTTTCATATCCGCGGCGCCGCGGCCGTGGAGGTACCCATCGATAACGACGGGATCGAAAGGGGGGGTATGCCAGCGATTCAGATCGCCCACTGGCACCACATCGGTGTGGCCCGAAAAACAGAAAACGGGGCCGTTATTACCGCGTCTTGCCCACATATTAGTCGTATCTTCAAACACCATAGATTCGATATTAAAACCGGCAGACGCTAATCGGTTGGCCATTACCTTCTGACAGCCTTCATCTAAAGGTGTGACAGAAGGGCGTGAGATAAGATCTTGAGCAAGGGTTAATACGTCCTGGCTCATAGGTTAAACCACGCTTTATATTCGGCTTCTTTAAAGCCAACCATTACTTTATTATCTGTAACCAAAACAGGCCTTTTGATCAGCGTAGGATGTGTGAGCATCAGTTCGATGGCTTTTGCTTCATCGATATTAGATTTATCTTCATCGCTGAGGTTTCTATAACTGGTACTGCGCTTGTTGAATAGTGTTTCCCAACCCAAATAATCAGCCCAGATCGCGACCTGATCTTTAGTCAGACCATCGACACGAAAATCATGGAAAGGAATAATAAGATCGTTGGCTTCAATCCATTTACGTGCCTTTTTGACCGTATCACAATTTTTAATGCCGAAAAGCGTCAAGGTATTTTCTCCTTTGATGAGCACATCTTATAAGCACATAGGGTGCGCAATGTCGATATTTGTGGTTAGTCTTATTCTGGCATTGTGTCATTGCCAACTAGATGTCTCAAGTTTGTTAGCGTGAATAGTTGAATTTTTTCATGACGAGAGTAAATGAAGAGGATTTTGTTAGCTAATAACTCGCCAGCCTTTTAATCTGTACGACGAGTTGATGAAAGCGGTTTATTCAGTGACATGAAATAAACCGCATTGGATCTCAGAGTTCTACCGAGAAAATGACGTCTTTACCCGCTTCTATGGAGCCCTGACGTTTATCGAGTGAGCGGATATCCTCCATGTTGGCAAGTACCACGGGGGTGAGCAGACTCTCTGCATGCTCTTTGAGGTATGCGAGATCGAATTCAAGAATAGGCTCTCCCACTTTAACCACTTGCCCCTCTTCGGCGAGACGTTTAAATCCATTACCACGCAGTTCTACAGTGCCGACTCCGAAATGGACAAAGAGTTCGAGCCCTTGAGGTGACTCTATGCTAAACGCATGATTTGTTTCGAATATTTTACCAATTGTTCCGTCGATAGGCGCGACAATCAAGCGCCCTTTGGGTTGAATGGCCAGACCGTCACCGACAATTTTTTCAGCAAAGACGACATCGGGAACCTTCTCAATTGCAACAATTTCGCCTGAAACGGGAGCAAACACATCAATTCCGCCAACTAGGTTGGTTTGGCCCGACATTAAACGTCTGATACGGCTTAAAAATCCCATTTCTATCCCCTAGTACCAATAT
>SDWK01000162.1 GCA_004195335.1 Shewanella sp. | reverse complement strand
CCGACATTCCGCACCTTTTTCAGGATTCAAATTATTTTTACCTCAGATCCAGTTAGGACAATCCATTGATGCATCCGGTCTTGCCGGTAAAATTGTTCTCGCCAAAGATCAGGATCGCCAAACCTGCTGCAGCAACAGCACGGCATACTCCTGATTAAGGCTAAACCAATTTATACACCCGACAAACTTCCGGTCCAAATAACCGGAGGATCTTTTCTTTTTCTTTATTCAACCCGGTAAGGCAGCTATCCTGCCCCGGTATGTGAACCCGATGGATACCACTCATTTTCTGAAATATCCATCGTAATGTAGGCTTCTTTGTTGGCTTTCCAATCTGACTTAGTATGCTTTCCTGCTGCACCTCCAGTTCTTTTCTTACCTGATATTGTCCTGCGTTATATACCATCAGACACAAGGTCATCACCATCATCAGCGCATCTATTCTCTCCGGCTTTTTCAAAAAAATACCGCTGAGATGAAACAGCGGATCTTTGATAAAACGAAAGCCACGCTCAACACCTTGCTGCTCTTTATAGGTTGATAGCATGTTAGCTTCATCCATGTCTGGGTTGTTCAGATCATTGGTTGCTAATATAAAACGACCCAGTTTATTTCGCTGTGGGCGGATTTTATCCAGACATGCTTCAAATTCCGCCTCCAATTTATAGTGAGAGAAAACTTGTTCATCGGTACTTTTGGGCCTGCCGCGCCCTTTATATTTAAGTACCTCTGTGATTTGATAATTCATCCGGTGATACGACAATTTATTTTCAAATGTTTTGGCTGTTCGTAAGGCATCCTGCTCACAGCCAAATGCTTGCCTAGAGAGTTGGACGGCTGATTTTTCAGCTTTCTTCAGGGCTTTATCAATGCGTTTTTCCAGCGTGATGCTTTCCCGTTTTTCGGCCTGCGCTGAATGAACCAGCAGCCAGTGTTGCTTCAATCCACGGTCATTTTGGCCAATTAATACGCCTTTATAGCCGTCCTGCAAGTCTTGCCAGACATACGTTTTTTCATCGGCCTGCACCAGTTGCTTAACCAGCGTCAGATTTTCCGGTGCACGGGTCAGCCATAAGAGCCCTGATTGCTGCAATTTGTCTTGAGAATAAAGTGCTGAGTCACAGACCCAGAGAAACTCAGGGGTGTTTTCTAGTTGCTCCCTGAAGGTTTTTATGCGCGCCAGTGTTTCGTGGAAATTGGTTTTATCGCTACTATTGCCGTCTAATCCTTCATACCAGATGGGCAGCTGAGCTGGCCCGCTGGTGGTTAAAGAAATGACTAATTGTTTTAAATCAGGCCGGTGATCTTTAGAATGACCATGTCGTGGCAAGGGGGGCCTGTTTTCATCGTCAGGGTAAAGATGTTCAACACAGTAGTCGCCGCACACTTTTAAACTCGATGTGTCTAGGTGCCCGTTTTGTCTGCCTGTAACCGGAATGAATTCTTGTGAGATCTCATTAGCAAGCTCCGCCAGCAGTGATGTAGTACCGTATTCATAGATGGCGTCCAATGTTCGTCCATGTACATCATCATTCAAATGTTGCGCCTCAATACCTTCACCAATCAGCGCGGAAACATCTTTACCTTCAAAGAAGGTAGGTGACAGATAAATAGGGTTTTGAGTAAAGCCGAGTCCATTAATGATCATGGCTTTGATGCTCGCACCATGGGTGACTATTGCACCGTGCGCTTTAGAAATAGATACTCTGGCGTCTATTCGTTCTACCAGCTTGAGCTTATTAACCAGTCCGGCTACTATCCCTAAATGATCTAGCGTTTCAACCAAAACGACTTCAGTTTTTTCTTCTTGTTTAATGAGTTCAGCTTGCAACAAAAGGAAAAGCCCTAGCGATGAGAAGTTATTAGCAGCCATTTTTCCACAATAAAATTGGAAAGTCTGTGATCTATCGTCTTATTTTCTGTGATCTATTGACCATAGCCGCTGTGATCTATTGACCATTAAAGGTTGCTTAGATAGTTTCTGTGGTAAATAATTTATTCACATGGAATTGGTGCGGAATGACGGTTGTAGGCGAGAAATGTCTGACTTTCGCTCCATCATTGCAATGAAGAAGGGGGAAATATCTAAAATATGAGGTAGAGCATATTTTAGATATTAAGACAAAGGACGTTCTTCTACCTATTATCCAAATATGGCTCTGGTTTGTCTTGGCATGCGGTGATTCGAGATGATTTTCTTTGTAAAAGGGTAGAGTCCTCCTTTACTCTTTATTCCGATGTAGATAAGAGCCTGATGCGCCGTGAATGCTTTGGGTATGATCTTGAACGCTCGAAAAAGGGCCAACTGGCCCTTTATAATTCTAAGCAATTAATTACGATTAGGGCTATTCAAAGCGAAACAGGTATTTGACTGCGTCTACACTATCATAACCATTGTCATACTCTTCAACGTTGTCGTCCCATGTGTCAGCTGTATGTGAAAAATGCGTGAAAAAGTCCACAGTGTATTCACTTGATGTGTTGATAAACGATTTTGGCACTGCGATTTCGATGTACTGGGTGTCGACATTGAAATTGTTCAACGAGGTCAATTCAATTAACTTAAAGTAATCTCGCTGAACTCCCGTGCTATCAAGCAAACGGGGGAAAACCCCACCACGACCATTATGAAATATTTCAATTGCAAACTCAGGTCCATTATCTACAGACTCAAAGTATACCCAGTAATTGTAGAAGGCTCCTTCAATTGGCATCTGCATTGCTGCCCTGTCCAATCGAACATAAAGGTTGTTTACATCTTGTGCCAGGTAAAGGCCTACCAAATCTGTACTGCCTAGCGGCACATCAGCTTGAGCATCCGTTAGCGCAACAGCAATATTTTCCCAGTCAGTAATGCCACCATCAACGCTGATATCAGTGGTGGGAATAACACGTTGCTCGATAACAGTACAGGCTGGGATTGGTTGAGTTAATGTATCTGAATAATCTAATGCTTTTTGTCTCTCAAAGAAGAACAGATCAACATTATCGACCATGCCATCTTCAATATAATGGGTCTTGATAAAATCAGAGGTGCTTCCACAAACAATTTTATTGCCACTGCCTTCGGTATCTTCATCAACATGAAATACACCTGACGCCGTAATATCGTAAAAAAACGTCTGGTTATTATCATCGTTTAACAGACCTAGATAACTAACACTGTTCTCGGTATTGAATATTACCTCTGCAACAACCGGTACGTTTTGAGGATTCCCTCCTCCGACATCTCCTTCGCCAAACCAAACTATATATAATGTTTTTCCCCGCAAATATTCTGCAGAAAACGTAGCAGGCGGCAAAGTACTTAATGTGTCTTGCAAATGGTTTTTGGCATCGGTTGCAGAGACCAAATCGGCAGAGTCTTTATTGAGTGCGGTTAGAACATCAACCACCTCAGCATCAAAATTGTCGGCAAAGTCGATAGTCAATGTCTCTGTAATTGCTTGATGTATTTCTTCCGTTATGGTTATGCCGTTTGTGGGATCTGAATCGGCATCTAATGTTTGTAATAATCTGGCAACATTGATTGCGGCTTGATTGTTTATATCATCTGTTCCGACCAAATCCAACGGTGTAATAATAGTGTCTGCATTCAGACTTCCAAGGGTTAATTCACCAATTGAAAAGCTGATGCTTTCACCTTCAATGAAGGTAAACTCCCCATCAGCTGTTGTTGTACCGGATTGAGTGTCGGTTCGATATCTTAAGCCCTGTACAGCGCTGTCAGTGAAGATGCCTGTTTTGACGAGCGACTCCACCGACGTACCGCCTCCGTCTTCGCTACCGCCGCAGGCAGACAAACTCAGTCCGATAGTTGCAAAAATAACATAAAGCACAATTGATTTTAACGAAAGATTGTCCATACATTTCCCCGCAGTTTTAGGTGAAAATAATTTTCAAGCTAGATATTCCCCCAAAGAATAGACGAAAAAACACTTTTTGCACTATTTTTCTTTCGATAAAACTTATAAATCAAGGCAAGATCATTATAAATTAAAATTG
>SDWK01000342.1 GCA_004195335.1 Shewanella sp. | reverse complement strand
ATGCAGGAATAACTCTATTATTCACAAATATCTTATGCCGTTTTTGTTTCAAAGTATTTTTATTTATTTTATAAATGTGATCTTTCTTTACTGCACACCCTTTAAATAGGTCTTGTGTTATATATTAATTCTCGTTCGGTGTATTTTAATAATAAGAGTTCTATAAACGTATGGAGTAAAAGCGGTCGCTTTGCACTCTCATATTTAAGGGAAATGTATGTTAGATAGACGTTCCATATTAAAAATGGCGGCCGGCGGCGCCATGCTTGCAATCGTACCTAGTGCACAGCTGCAGGCTAAGACTCCAGGAAAACGCTTAGCCATGGTGTTTGATGTGCGCCGCTGTACTGGCTGTTTATCTTGCACCGTATCCTGTGCCATGGAAAACCAGACCGAAGCTGGACGAGGTCGAACCCGTGTCAATCAAGCCTGTATAGAGCAAGGTGATGGTTTTGCGACTTTGGCGGTACCTAATCAGTGTAATCAATGTGATAACCCAGCCTGCGTATATGTCTGTCCTGTTGGGGCGACTTATAAGCGTGAAGAGGACGGCATAGTCGTTATCGACCATGAAGAGTGTATTCATTGCCAACTTTGCGTCGATGCCTGTCCTTATGGCGCAAGACGCAAAGATGAAACGTTAGAAACACCTCCGGAGAAATGTAACTTCTGTATTCACCGTGTTTCAGTGGGTCTACTGCCAGCTTGTGTAGAAACTTGCATCGGCGAGGCCAGAAGCTTTGGTGATCTGAATGACCCGCAGAGTAAGGTTTCTCAGCTAGTCAGGGACAATAAGGTGTATGCCATGCTTTCAGAGTCGGGCACTAAGCCCAATATTTTTTATATCGGTTTACCTGAGCAGACAGACGATCAAGAGATCTTGTCGCTTAACTTTCTCGAATGGCAACGCTAGGAGCAGATAATGGACAGACGTAAATTTTTAACCCGAGCGGGTATCGTTTCTGTTGCTGGCGCAGCGACAGTCGCCTGTGGTGATAAAGGCCATACCAGTGGTCCTAAACGTAGTCAGGATGTGGCAAATTTTGGCAATCCAATTCCTCCCGAGTGCCAACAAGACAGTAATGGTGAGTGGCTGAGAACCCCAGGTATTCGTACCGCTTATTCTCGCTGCTTTAGTTGCTACAACATCTGTGGTCTTCGAGTACGCATCGACGAAGCCAGTGACAAAATTCTCAAAGTCGGTGGTAACCCATACTGTGAGAACAACTCAGGTTCTCCATTGCCGATAGAGATGGCAGTTAAGCAAAGCTATGTTGCCTTGGCGGGTGAGGCCGGATTAGAAAACCGCGCCACGACCTGTGCTAAAGGAGCGAGTTGTGCCGATTCGGTCGATGATGAACGTCGTGTGACCCAAGTGCTTAAACGTGCGGGCAAACGCGGCGAAGGGCAGTGGGTCAGTATCAGCTATGAGCAGGCGCTGTCAGAGATCGTAAACGGTGGTGATCTATTTGGCGAAGGGCATGTAGAAGGGCTAAAGGCGATACGCCAGCTCGATAAGCAAGTTAAACCAGGATTCCCAGAGTTTGGCACTGCAGCTAACCATCTGTTTGCTACCTATTGCGCCGAAGATACACTGCGTGGCAGTTTCTATGCCCGCTTTATGCAGCAGTCATGGGGTACCAGTAACTTAGGCACTAAGCATGCGTATTGCGGCGCGGCGCAAGTGACAGGTTACAGCCTGGGCATGGCGCCAGGCTTCGAGGAGTGGCTCAACGATGTCGACTGGGAAAATGTTGAATATGGCCTGTTCATGGGCACCAGCCCTGGATCATCGGGTAACAGTCTAAACCGGGCAGGACGCGGTCTTGCCGACAGCCGAGTTGATAGACAATTCAAATATGTGTGTGTCGATCCACTATTGCGCACCACAGTTGCTGCAGATACCAATGCCAAATGGTTAGCGGTTAAACCGGGCCAAGATGCGGCATTTTCGTTTGGTGTTATTCGGACTATGCTCGAAGAGGGTTGGTTCAATAAAATACACCTTGAAGGGGCGAGTGAAGCAGCGGCGAAGGCGGCTGGCGAGCTTAACTATACCAATGCCGGTCACCTTGTTGTGATGGATCCTAAGCATGCTAATTATCGTGGGTTTGCTAAGGCGGCCGATTTTGGCCTTGGTGGCGATGAAGCTTTGATCATCAAGTCGGGTAGCCAAAGTTTAGTGCCTGCAGAGAGTGGCGATAAGGCTGAACTGTTTGTCAGCAAAGTGTTTAAAGATAGCGAGGGCCGTAAGGTTAAGCTGGTTTCTTCCCTGTCGCTGCTTCGAGAAGAAGCGCAGCGCACCAGCATGAAAGTGTATGCCGAGCAATCGGGGATCAGTATCGAAGATATGCGTCAGGTGGCGAAAGACTTAGGTCATTATGGCCGTAAGGCTTGTATCGCGGGTAACGGCGGTACTAACTCTTCCGATGGTTACGTGATGGGTTGGATCTGGGCAACATTGAACACCTTAGTTGGCTCCCATGACGCCAAAGGTGGTGCAATATACGGTAATGGGCCTATCGGTGGCATGGAAGGACGCTATGATCTGGCAAATATCGCCGATGGTGTCAGTTTAGATGGCGTAGTGAATGCCTGTCGTGATGGTGCCTATGAGTCTTCGACTGAGTACAAACAGAAACTGGCGAAGGGACAAAACCCTTATCCTGCGAGTACGCCATGGCATGAAGCGCTTCCGGCCATGAATGCGGCCGAGCAGTGGACGAGTCATGCCAACGCCGATCCTTATCAGGCGAAGGTGTTGTTTAACTGGCGCAACAACTTTCTCTACAGTGCGCCATCTATCAGCCAAGAGGTTGTGGCGAGTATTGCCGATCCTAAGCGTCTGCCATTAATTGTCGGCATCGATTGTCACATGAATGAAACTAACCGTTATGCGGACTACTTCATTCCGGATCGCTCAATGTTGGAAGAGTATGCGGCCGATCGTATGTGGGGCTCACATATGTTGGGTGTCGTCGCTGCGGCGCCATTGGTTACACCGAGAACAGTTAAAAACGAACGTGGTCAACATGTGTGTATGGAGCAGTTGTTGATCGATATCGCCTTAGAGATGAAGCTACCTGGCTTCGGTAAAGGTGCGATCGCTCATGCTGATGGCCAGCCAGCTGATTTGCTATGTTTCGAAGATTGGCATGCAAAATACCTAGCTAACGTGGCGGCTCAGTGTGAGAACTTACCTAAGGTGACGACTGAGGACAGAGAGTGGGCCGGGCTCGATTATGCGATGAAACCGCTAACCCCAAGACTGACTCCAACTGAAACGAGTCAGGTCGAGTCTCTACTGTCACGCGGTGGCTACTATGTGGCGGATGAACGTTATGACGGTGATTTTATAAAGGGAGCGGGTGCTAAGTGTCTGCAGATCTATCATGAAGCCGTGACACACTTGCGTCATGCTTATTCTGGAGAGCGTTATCCTGGCACTATCACCCTTCAGGAGCATAAATTCTGGAATGGAGATACCTGGGAGAGTCATTGGCCTAAGTCAGAGTATCCGCTGTTGTTCTCGAGCTACAAGGCCACAGTACGCTCTAACTATGCGGTAGCCTATAAGCGTATTGCCGAAATTAGTCCGACTAACTTTGTTTACATGAACCAAGATACAGCCAGTGAGCAGGGCTTAAACAACGGTGATAACGTCAAGTTAATCACCGCAAATGGCAAGCCTGCGGTTGGTCTGTTGCAGACCGACTCGGGTGTGGCTAAAGGTGCTGTGTGTGTGTCCCATGGCTTTGGACATTCTCAAGGCTTTGGTGGTGACGACCGTGTTATCAATGGCAAGTCAGTACTTGGGCTTAAGGAGCGTGCCGGAGGCGTCGCGATCAACCAAATGATCCCGTCGGATCCAACCCGTAATGCCAAGGCAAGTATGCTCAATGACTATTGGACCGGTGCCAACTGTCGTCACGGTATCCCCGTTCGTGTAGAGAAGGCATAACGGCAAATGAGAAGTAACCCTCTCTCTGATTTATCAGTTGGGAGGGTCATTGCCTGTCTCTTA
>SDWK01000340.1 GCA_004195335.1 Shewanella sp. | reverse complement strand
CGACTCATCACTAGGGACAGTCAGAGTTAAAACGCCACCGTAAACGAGTACGAATACAAAAAAACCACACAATCCTGCCGATATAGGACGAGTCAGGTAACTTATTTCATATCGAGGATAAAAATCTTCTTGCGTAATGTGCTTGGTGATACCCCTGAAATTGTACAAACAGCCACCTATTGAGCCTGCAATAAGCATCAGAATTAACATCACTCCGCGCCATGGACCGTTTTGATCTGGCTCCAAATTGTATGGTGGGGCACCGGCATATAAATAGATGAAAATGACCATTAAAATCGAGGCAGTGACCACGGTAAACTTTGCAATCGATCGTGCCAATAGAGGACTATGATCTTCTACCTGGGACGCTGACATATGCTGCCTCACTTGCCGTCGACAATTTACTAACCACTTGAACGTCTATATTTCACGTGATCTAACAAGTGTAGACAAGAAGCTGGAAGATCCAATTTCAAACAAGAAAGTCATATTAGCTCAGATAATTTCCTGCAACAAAGGCGTGCCGATGATAAACGAGATAAAACGGGGAGTCAGTGACTTGAAATCGCTGGCGTACACGTAAGCCTGCAACCTATAGGTACGGCGGCAACTCGCACCTAAAGCGAAGGCCCTAAAAACGTTGGCTTGAAACTGGGAGCGGTATCGGCAACAACTGCCACCAACTCGGTAACTCAGTCCGCTCAAGCATTGCGCTACATTGAGTACACCGAAAGATGGTGTAATTGGTGATGTGACTGCGTTCAACCAGTCGCTGATGCTTCGGAGAATTTTGCTTGGTTAGTAGCGAGCGACAGTCAGCGCAAAGATCGTGGTGATTCATAGCTGACATCCTTGTCATCAATTTGAGCACAAATAAAAGCCCCATAGTCAGGATCGGGTAACGCCTATGGGGCTGTTTGTAGTCAATGTGAAAACTGATCTACGAACTGAGTATAGGTGATGCACGGCGTGTTTGTAGCCGCGTGATCCGTATCGTGAAAGTGCCAGCGTGAGCATCAAAGAGCTGCACGCGTTCGCCGGCTACCTATAGGTTCGACGCAGGATGCTGCTCACTACTCACCTATCGAACTCAATCAACATGACGCAGTTTTTCGTACAGCGTGTTGAATTCAGCTTCGTCTATTTCGCCACGAGCTAGGCGCTCCTTCAAAATGCTGAGACTGTTATCACCATCACTATTGTTGTCGAGCGACCTTGAACCCGATCTAAACACCGTTTTGATGATGTAGAAAAACAAAAATAGCATTAGTCCCCAGAAGATAAGCATTGGAAAAAAGCCCCAGCCCATCATCCAGTGTCCATCCCACATCTGGTTATGCCACATGACTTCGACCTCCTTGCCAGAATCAGAAAAATATAATTCAAATATAGCTCAAAGGCGACTTGAAATGTTCACGTTCACATAGTAGATGATGTAACAACGCGTGGATTAGCGAGTCAGTACTTACACGTTGAAAGCTGTTCTACGAACGAGGCAGAATGAAGCAATATCTGAATAAAACAGGCTCTTTAGGGTCGATATTAACAGCGGCAGCATGCCCAATATGCTTTCCTAAGCTTGCAGCAGCCGGTGCATTTTTTGGCATGGGTGCTCTGGCACCTTTTGAAGCTTATTTTTTCTGGGGAGCACAGCTGTTAGTGTTATTGTCACTCGTCGGGCAATTTGTAGCCTTCAAGCGGCTTAAAAACAGGCTACTGCTTTTATCCGCGATCACCTTCACCACTCTATTCTTTTTATCACTATATTTGGTGGTTTCAGAGTATCTTTCCTACCTGGCATTAGCAGGCATTATCTTAGGTAGTATTTGGCTGATGCGAGAAGACAGAAAGCAAAAATTCAGCACTATTTCTTGCCGATAAGCCGTGGATCGATTCAGAGAATCGTCAACCGGCTCTCTATCTGTAACTGTTTGAATCTAACAGCTTGTATTGTATCAATGTAGAGTCAGTGTGCTTCTAACAGCGTTGTAAGCGTTCGCCAGCTACCTATAGGTTCGACGCTGAATTGTCTGTCACAGAAAGGGGGGTGTTGTTCTGTGACTATCGAGATTCAGGCGTCACTATTTCGGAATTTTCAGCAGAATCAAGCGAGCGAAAAACCTTTGCTTTCTGCTGAATAGATTGATTATCAGCCCCGCTGATTTTCAATCGAGTCAGACCCCATTGATTCAATTTTCAATCGAGTCTGACCCCATTGATTCTCAATTTTCAATCGAGTCTGACCCCATTGATTTCAATTTTCAATCGAGTCTGACCCCATTGATTTCAAACCAGTACGGGTGATCGGAATCGCCAGAATACGCAGACCCCATTGATTTCAATTTTCAATCGAGTCTGACCCCATTGATTTCAATCGAGTCTGACCCCATTGATTCAGCGCGGGATTAGCAGCCATGATGCTTAAGGGGCTTATGCACCGGTACTTTCTACACGCCGTCATCATACTGGCCGCAATATCGGTTTCTGAAAGTGCTATCTAAACGCTGGCTCAGATCGGGTAACGATTTAGCTACCCTATTGATACCATGGTTGAGTCTGCGCGAGCAAACCAGAGTAGAAAGCGTTCTCCAGCTACCTATAGCTACTTCTATTACGCATACGCACAAAATAATTCTAGGCATATATTCTATACATTCTAGGCGGTTAGAAACGAACATAGATATCAATACAAACCAGCTGTTGCAGTGCAACATAGCCAGGTATACAATCCCCTTATCAACTACATTTATCTACAGGGGCACAAACATGTTCAAGAATCTTCCTACTGCTGACTTCTCTGCTTTTGGCGCACCTGTTCAGAAGCTGATCGCACTAAACACCGCAACTATGACCAAGGCCTTTGAAGCCCAGAAAGCGGCTATTGAAAAGCAAATTGCTCAATCACAAGCTGATTTCAAAGCTGTTTCTGGAATCAAAGACCCGAAGGCACTAACTTCTTTTGTTACCGCAAAATCTGAAGCTGCCAAGGCCAGCCTTGCAACTCTTAAGACTGAAGCTGAAGTGGCTACAGAAAGTGCCAAAGCATACTTTGCTGAAGTTCAGGCTATCATGACTGAAGGCAAAGACGCTGTTGTTAAAGCTGCGTCAAAAAAAGCTTAATTTAAGCTACTTTTAAAAAGCCCCCGCCAGCAGTGACGGGGGCTTTTTTGTGCCTGTTTGATACCGATTAAGAGTCAGAGGCTTTAAATCGAGGGCGTAAACGTAAGCCCGCAACCTATAGGTACGGCGACAACTCGCACCTAAAGCTAAGGCCCTAAAAACGCTGGCTTGAAACTGGGAGCGGTATCGGCAGCAACTGCCACCGACTCGGTAACTCAGTCTGCTCAAGCATTGCGCTACATTGGCTGCAGCGATATATGGTGTAATTAGAGATGCGGCTGCGTTCAACCAGTCGCTGATGCTTCGAAGAATTTTGTTTGGATAGTAGCGAGCGGCAGTCGGCGCATAGATCGTGATGATTCATAGCTAACATCCCTGTCGTTTATTTTTTTACAGTATAGACCGCACTCATAAGCCAAGTAATGATCCATATCAAAGGTTTACCCATAACTAAAAATTGATTTGAAGCTTCAGGTGTTGTGCTTTCATCAACAGATCTAGCGTGAAGCACGTCATATTAAGACTTACAGCGGCACTATCGGTATCGCGGCTGATCCAATTTAGCTCTAGCCTGAACGCAAAAAAGCCGCCAATTACGGCGGCTTTCTCTCAAATCCTTCATAGCTACCCAAATAAAAGCCCCATAGTCAGGATCGGGTAACGCCTATGGGGCGGTTTGTAGTCAATGTGAAAACTGATCTACGAACTGAGTGTAGTTGATGCACGGCGTTTTTGTAGCCTGTCTATCGGTATCGTGGCTGAGCCAGTGCGGTAAAGCCAGAGTGTTAAACGTAAGCCTGCAACCTATAGGTTCAACGCTGAATTTATAGTCACAGAAAGGGGGGGTGTTGTTCTGAGACTATCTGGATTCTTGCTTCAATAGCTCGGTATTTTTCAGCAGAATATAGCTCGCTAATAATCTGTTTACCATTCTAAATTGATCAGATAACGACTTCTTAAACAGCGCTGATGCTTTCAATCGGGTCTGACCCCATTGGTCTTTCATTGGTATTTTTTTAAAATACCAAGCTTATCCTCTGCGCCCGTTAGATGCGGATGGATTATCTATTATCTCTCCCTCACAGAGCATAGATTCAGGATTTACCTTACAAAATGTTCTTACCTTTTTCTTAAAATTAGGCAGCCAACTAGGGTCATGATTTGCTTGACCACAGAATAAATCCAGAAGATTTGGTACAGGATCAATAACACCTTCCATATCGCGTAATATCTCACGTTTTTTTATTGTCATGGTTATAGCAACATCACGACTAGTTGAACGTACAAGGATCGTGTTTTTTAATAACTTAATAGATAAGGATACCGATCTACCGTCATCACAAACAATTAATTCACTGTGATTTAGAGATGACAAGTCATGCTGAATTTCATATTCGCTTAAACCTCCATTTCGTGAGCATATATATGAGACATTATTATTAATATACATCCCCTTTATTCCTGTTTTCGTAACACGGTGATCCCTTTTAAGCTTTGTTCCATCCTTACATGTGTAAGATACCTTAAATGAATGAGCGTTATCATTTGAATTTAGATTTTTGACAACCCATGCCAGCCCAGTTCGACCATTATTTATAGTTAGATTCCCAATATACTGAGTTCCCAATTGCTCTTGATTTTCTGCTGCGACACTTACTATAGAGAAGAAATAAAAAAACACATAACTGCAAACTATTATGGTCTTTCTAAACATTGAGGGTCACCACACGCATCCAAACAATTATTTTTAACAGAATCGAATTTATCTATTTCATTACAACCATATGATTTTGCAAATTCCATCATAGCAGATCTACAGGATTGCGTATAAAATGCTAGCGGCACAGTATTTTTTTGTTTGGTTCCACTACAGACAAAACTATAACTTTCCTCGATGGGATCTTTATTTTTTGATGCTTGCTGCGAATTTTCTTCATTCTTTAGTTTTTCCGTTGGTAATTTATTTTTTTCTAACAATTGCAATAAATTAGAAGCCCCTCCATTATCGCTATACAAATCTGATGCCGTCGATGATAGAACCTCTAATGATTGCTCTGCACTAATACCCGCTGAAGCGGCCAGTCCTGCAACAGCACCAAGTGTTAATATTTTACCCAGTGAAGGCCCATCTGATTCATTATCTTTTTCTGCTGATTTTCTAGCTTTAGCTAGAGCTAAATAATCTTTTGCCGTTCTTCCCATTCGGTCTTGTTTTTCAACATTGGCACCATAACCGATAAGGGCCTTAATAATATCAATATTTTCTAATTCAGCGGCTATCATGAGTGGCGTTTTGTCGTACACGTTATTGTTTGGATTTGCTCCTTTGTCTAGTAAATAATTAACAAGCCAATAATCTTCGTTTTCAGTTGCATGTCTAAGAGCTGTTGCACTTCTTCCACGTACTTTGCTGCCTGCTTCAATTTCCGCACCGTTAACAACCAAGGCTTCCACTATGTTTCGGTAAGACCTTTCATTTCTCCATTTTGATTCCAAACCATTATAGCCCATATTTCTAACAGTTGAAGAAAGCACACCATCATTTGCAGGATCAGATGGGTCTGCCCCTTCTTGAATTAACATGGCGACTGTTTCTTCTTGCCTCCATGCTGATGCCGTAAACAATATTGTTGGGGCTCCTCCGTACAGCCTTGTTTCATTCAATGGATAAGTCTTGTTTATATTTTTTCCTGTTCGGACAAAAATTCTTAAATTTTTAGTGTCTCCATACTTTGCATCTGCAATTGGAGATGAACTACACCCATTTAAAAAGATTATTGAAGTTAAGATAACCAAACCTGTTAATACAAAACCAAACATTCTCTGAACTATTGTTAGTGTAATCCTAAAACTCATAACGTCACCATTTGACAAAACATCTTTATCAGACGCAATTTATACCAACACATGAAGCTCTTTATAAGGTAGTCGCATAAACAGGAAGACGCTTACTTTTCTAGTTTTTTGATGAAATTATTGGTTGCAAAGAAGACTTCTCATACAAAGTAAATTACGAACAAGTCTTGCTACCTGGAACAAGCAGCATTACGCTCTTACAGGATCATCCATGGAACACCAAGCTTAGCTTCGCAGACAACAAAGGCCGCATCTCTTCGCACATTAATGTTCCTAATTCTACACAACGATCTAATCCCTACCCTCACCCCCAATCAGCACCCGATCAACAAACTTTCTTAACAACGCATTCGACTCTGGTGTTTCCACCGCATTATCAAGCACTTGCTGCAGGTGATCGTCACCGCTGGTATATTTGTCTTTAAAAATAGTGAGGCGTTTGATGAGTATGGACCTTGACACCTCCGGGTGGAACTGGGTAGTCCAGAACGGTGCGGAGTCGACCTTAAAGGCGTGATTGCAGGCGTCGGTATAGGCTAGCGCGGTGCAGCCCTGGGGCGTCGCCGGGGCGCGCTCACGGTGCACAGATACAGCCATAAAGCCGTCCGGGGTATCCCGGTACAGCGGATCCTGGCGCGCAGCCGCTGTCAGCGAGATCGGTAACGTGCCCATCTCGAATTGCTGCGCATCGCGGACAATCTCAACGCCGAGCGCTTTGGCGGCCAGTTGATGCCCGAAACAGGAGGCGAAGACCGGCAGACGGATCGCGATACAGTGGCGAAGTAACGCCTGGGCCGGGAGGACAAAAGGATAGTGCTCGGGCTCCATGACGCTGGCCTCACTGGAACCGCCGACGTACAGCGCATCAACCCCCTGCACGACATCAACCCCGAACGCGGGGGTATCAAACAGGTTTAACACCCGGAACTGACTCACGGCCAGATCACTAAACCCGGCAAAGCTGTGCAGCTCTTCACGCCGCGTGGCGGCTTCTTCACGAATCTGTAACAGCAGGATTCGCAGCTCTGATCGACTTGGCCTTGATCGATCAGGCATCACCCTATGGGACATAACGGATCTCCATTACAGACTGCAACTCTGGGCCCGTAATCGCATTAGACGACGACTGCCGGCTGATATTAGTAGCCTGGGGCTATGGCGAACAGATAGGCGCTATTGCAGCCCGTAACGCTTGAATATTTTCTGCGCCTCTCCCTGCTGCTGCAACCGCTGCAGCTGATTATTGAAGGCATCCACCCACGCCTGCGAGACCCGCTCTGGATTAAAACCCACGAAGTACTCCAGCTGGCGGTGTCGCAGCGCATAATTAAGTTCCGGTAGTTGTAACTGACGGATAATCGCCTGGCCCACCTCGAGGTTGGAGTAGACGGCAGTGACACGCCCCACCGACAGCAACCGAAACGCGCTTTCACTGTCGATCACTTCAATAATTTCAAACTGATGCCCCTGTTGCT
>SDWK01000226.1 GCA_004195335.1 Shewanella sp. | reverse complement strand
GTCTCGCGGAAGTATCTGCACATAAGGTCGCTCTTTCACATCCATGTGATCACGACATTCGTATATCCCTATACAGCACTCACCGCAGGTGGTAGATAACCATGAAGGAGCGTCCTTCAACAACCCCAACCAATACCAAATGAACCCAAAAATAGGAATGTAATCAGCCTTCATTCGAAGGCCAACTATTAATGTCCAATAGACTTCAAATGCTGTATCAGATAGATACGATCCTCATCTGGGGTTTGGCTGTGCCAAAACCCGCCGACATAGGCACCGAGGGGGATGAGGAACATAATGAGTAACAGCATTATGGTTAATCCCCTTGCGGATAGCTTAATCCCATTGCGAGTACTGAACTGCAAGGCTTCTTGCTTAGGGCAAGCTGAGATGCAGCGCATACAGGCTTGGCATTCATCCGAGCGAATATTCTTCTGGGTATGCACCGAGATGTTAGCCGGGCAGGCGCGGGTGCATTTGTCGCAGTTCATGCCTTTGGTTTCAATAAGGCAATGTTGAGTGCTTCTGCGTACCTTAAACGGGCTAAGGAAGCTGATTAAACCCAGTAGGGCGCCATAGGGGCAGATGTAACGACAAAAGCCCTGACGACGCCAGGCTGCTAATCCCAAGATGAATGCGAAACAGGCTAATGTAATGAATCCCGGAGTGACAAAAAACAACGCCATCTTAAGGTCGGCTATCTTATGATAGTTGCCCTCTAAGTATTGAGGTATTGAGGCCGAAGGCATGCTGATGATGATATAAAGCAGTGCACCTAACAGCAGATATTTAAGCATTCTTAGCGGCCAATCTAACCAGGCTGGTGGCAAGAACTCAGATTTGATAAAACGCTTTCTCAGCTTATACAGATATTCTCCTGCAAGGCCAAGGGGGCATGCCCAGCCACAGAAGGCACGCTTACAGAGCAAGCCTGTTAACAGTACGACAGCCAGCATGACTGCGGCGGCCGGATGAGTCTGATCCCATAAGCCCAGAGTCATAATCGCCTTGAGCTCTATTCCCCCGGCGATAGGGAGAAACGCATCGCCGACATCGGGCCGGGCCAGCCAAGGGGTGACTCCGGCCTTGAGCATGGCGGTGTTCGCGGCGTATTGTACGCCGACCAGCAACATAGACAGGGCGAGGAGGTGCTGAGTGCCATCGCGCATCGAGTTGGCTCTGAGCTCTCCTTTGGCAGCTTCTGGTCGTAATTTAGTGAATATTGTTAGTGAGATGGCAGCAATAGCAAGTGCTACGAGCAGTGGCCAGTATAGCGAGCTGACACCAGCTCCAATCGTCATTATTATGGTGGCAATCGCCCCCGACTTTTTACCGCTCCAATAAAGTAGGCTTGCACTGTAGGCGAGTGCCAACATTAAGGTTAAAGATTCAACAAAGCTCATATTGTTCTGATTGAGTAACGACTTGTATCTGTGTGAGGGCAATTGTTTGGATAAGTTCTTTGTTGATGAATCTTTTGTGCAGAAGATCTAAAAAATATATAACTTATTCGCTGGAAAGTGGCCGAAGATCACAGCATTGGCAATACAGTAAAACATTCCCGAGCCAGAGTCTGAGCAAGAGCAAGAACCTGGCATAGGTTTGCCGAAACTCCACAGGTGAAGCCTCAATAAATTGAGATACTTAGAATAGAAACACCGGCAGTGGCGCCGGTGTTATTTCGATAGATGGAGGGTTGTGCTTAAAATGACTTGGTCAGGGTAAATACGAATGATGATCCTTCGGCGGTGTTTTTGGTGCCAAATTCATTCACATAACGTAGATTTCCCTGAAGTAGCCAGGGCAGATAGAACACATTGACCTCACCGCCAATACCATAGCCAGTCTTACGTTCACTGGCTAATGTGCCATGACCATCGCGGCTGTCATCGCTGATCTGCCAGCTGGCGCAATAGCTCACTCCCGGGCGAAGCAGCCAGTGTTCATCCAGTGCGAACTGCTTACCTATGCCACCCTCTATGATAAATTCTGCGCCCGGACGAACATCTGTATCGTCCTGTTCCGAGTGCACCAGAGTTCGCGTTAGGCCGCTGACACTCCAGGACCTGTCGGAGTCCAGGTAGTAGGTACCTCCAAGCGTCAACATGCCTGACCAATAACCCATACCGGGCGATGAGGCATCTGCAGGGTCATAGTCACCCGAGGGGACTATGACCGATAACCCGAGCGCCGCTTCATAGTTATCACGGAACCAGAACAGGGCCAAAGGTTCCAGAACGACATCTCCCAAGGCGAAAGAGGTGCTGTCATCGATACCGAAATCGGCGATCGAGGTCTTTTTGTCAATCATGGGAACGATGATGTTATAGGCCCAGTTGGCGCCGAAGAGTTTCTTTTCGGTGACGTGTACCAGCCTATGCAGCTGAACGTAAGCATCGATATCGACATCCAAGCCCGTGTCATCTCCATTATCATTGGTCAGAGTATCGGCCTTGTACCAGGTGTTGTACATTCGATAGTGCATTCCCGGCGGTGGTGGTGTTCCTGCTGCGACACCCTCTCCACCAATGGGATAGTGGGAGCCGGAGGTCGCAGCAAGGGCGGAAGTGGTACTTAAGAGTAAACCTGCTATTCCAGCCAGTTGGATCAGGGCTCTTTCTACATTATTCAATGGTATTCTCCTTAATTTATCGCGTGGTATGGTTAATCACTGTTGATTCAATATCTGTGTAGTACTCAGTGGCGCTTTATGATTCATGCTCGATATCGATTTTTTGATGCTGGCTAAATGGCGCCAAGCCTGTTTGAGGTTGGAGAGTTAGTTTTTGCATCTGCTGTCGACAGGCGAAAACAGAGAGGGATGAGTGTTAAAGGCAAATAACAATATCGTTGAAACTCCTATTATCCCTGCCGAGTAAAATACGGCGTCTATGCCGAAGCCACTCAAGATAAAAGCGCCAAAAATGGGGCCGAAAATAAAACCTAAGTTCATTGCCCCATTGAATATCCCCACCGTGTTACCCATGCCGTATTGTGTTCCTTCTTCGACCAGCATGGCGGTGCTGGCGGGCTGTGACAGGGCGCTAAATAAGCCGAGGAGGGTGCTTGCGAAGATAATTTGAGTGAAGGTGATTGTGGTCGGAATAATCAAATAGGTTACAGAGACAGATATACCGCCAAGGATGATTAATAAGGTATGGGAAACCCGATCAGCAAGCATGCCCATCGGCCGCAGAAGGAGCGTGATGGTGAGACTGCTCGAGGCCATCACTATCCCGAGTTGAGTTCCGGTTAACTTAAGTTGTTCTGTTAAAATAATGGGCAGAAATGTGCCTGTCAGAGAAATACAGCAGGCTCGTCCAAAGATAAAGGCCAGTAATCCTCTTAAGTTCCGGCTCCGGATGATGGGCTGAATGAGGGATGATTGTTTATTACGGCTTGAGTGTATGCTGCCGACATGAGTCGAACTTTCTCGAACGCAGCAACCACAGAGCACGATGGCTAAGAGACTGAGGAGTACCAGCCCTGAGAATATAGCCGTGAATCCCAGCTGGTCTTTCATATAGCCACCGATCACCGGTCCGAAAGAGAGGGCTGCATAGAAAGAGATGTCGAAGGTTCCCATGACCGAGGAGCGTTTCTCTTTAATGGTTGAAGCACTGACCAAGGAGACAATAACCGGCCTGAACATGGCGCAGGCTACGCCCTGAAGTAAACGTGAGATCGCGAGGACGAACAGGTTGGTAGACACTAAGTATAAAACTGAAACTAAGAGGTAAAGAGCGAGGCTGATAAGCATTATCTTTTCGGGGCCGAAGGTGTCTGAATACCGTCCCATAAAAGGGCTGAAAATTGCTTTTGACACAGAGTAGGCTATTAATGGTAAGGCTAAAAATACGCCTCTGGCTTCCAGTTCAAATACATATACTGAGAAGAATGTATCGCTGATACCAAAACCCAGTGTAACGATAAAATTGATCACGAAGAGGATCTGGAAATGATTGCGATGCGCCATCCTTGTGTCCCTATAAGAAGTGCCGGAGATCACGTCTCAATAACCTAAATGAGGCGAGAGAATGACTGGCAACATCGCTTAGCTATGCTGCCAGTCCTGCAGAAATCAATAAATATCAGGGGATTGAATAATTTATGTTTCTAAGGCAGTTCTACTTCATACTGATGGCAATCGTTGCAATACAAGACGGAGGGTTCATGGGTCTTGTGGCAGGCGGTACAACGCACTTCGCCATGGGGAGATTTATGGACGTTTACCACTCTCTCTTCTACTTGAAACTCCTTAACTTCAACCAGCTCGCCATGGCAGTTTTTACATAACGAGGTTTTACCTCTGTGAGTGGGGGTATCGGTTCCATGGCAATCCATGCAGGTGACGTCTGCGCCTTCATGTACCTTGGCAAGCTCACTGGCATAACTTGGTGTGTTAACAGCAAACATTAACAGTGCTGCGGCAGCGATGGACATTAAATATTTCATCATCATCATCTATTCTTTTTTTGGATAAAAAAAACCGAGATCCAAAAAGCGGATCTCGATTAAGGGGGTGGGGGGTTACAGCTTCATATTCTCAGCGATGTGCTCAGCAGCGAAACGACCTGAGTTGATAGCGAATGAGCTGGCCATACCTTCAAGTGTCAGGTTATATGAGTCACCATATACGCCGCCCACTTCACAACCAACGACATATAGGCCGCCAACAGGCTTCATATCTTTTTCGCGAAGCACTTGCATATCGGTATCGGTGGTTGGGCCACCAAGGGTGATTAGCGTCGCGTTTTGCCCTTTAACGGCGAAGTAAGGTGGCTTGCTGACAGCACGTATGAACTTACGATCTTTTGGAAACTCTTCATCGTAGCCAACTTTTGCGTAAGCATTGTTGTCTGAAACAGTCTTCTTGAAGGCTGCTACGTCGACGCCCATTTTCTTAGCCAGGCCTTCGATGGTGTTTGATTTAACCAACCACCCCTCTTTTTGACCGACTTCGATACCTTCATCCAGCAAGTCCAGCTTGTGGCCTACACGTACCCAGTCACTGTGAGAGATGTCGATACCATCTGTCTTCATGTACTCTCTCATGTTGTCATCGAAGACGGCGAAGTAGCCATTACCCACACGCTCTACCGCAGGGCCAGTGTTGTGCCATAGCGGTCCCTGGCTTTCATCGATGAAGCGCTTACCGTCTTTAGCAACCCACATGTAGGGCTGGCGTAATAGAGAAGCCATTTGTGAATAGACAGTCGTATGCTCTGGGTTACTTAGCTGAGTGTTTGGATCTTTGCCATATAACCATGCACCGATTGCCAGATGGGTCTTCATACCCTCAAGTCTTGCGCCTGTTTCTTCCCACCACTTGATACTGTCGCCATCACGGCCCTTCTTAGGACCTACTACCAGGTAGTCTGAGCGGATACCGAATCTTTCCATCATCTCAGGATTGTTGATGAAGCCACCAGTAGCAACGATGACGCCGCCCTTGGCATTAAAGGTATAGGTATCGCCTTCGCCGTCTTCGGCGATCACACCGACCACTTTTCCGCCTTTATAAACAAGCTCAGTTGCCGGTGTTTCTGTGTAGATCTTACCGCCGTTCTTGGTGAAAGACTGTTCCATCTTCTGAACGAACTCGACGCCTTTACCATCTTTAAAGATGTGCCAGGTTCTGTTGCCGTTCTCGAACAGGGTACGTACGTCATGGAAGGTAACGCCTTTTTCTTCCATCCATTCGATAGAATCAGCAGAACGATTAATCCATTTGCGCATTAAAGGACCGTTGATGAAACCATGGTTGAAGTCCATATGGTTCTTGTAAGCCCAATCCTTAGTCAGATTGATGTACATGGATTTTTGCTGTTTAGTTTCAACGGCAAAAGTTCCTTCGATATAGAGCGCCGAACCACCTATGGTGGCTTGCTTCTCTAACAGTACGGTTGTCAGACCTTTTTCTTCGGCAGCCGCCGCGGCTGCCATACCACTGGCGCCGGAGCCAATTACAACCACATCGACATTTTTGGTGTAATTTGCCGCATAACTACTCGCGCTTAATAAGCTCAAAGCAATTGCCATGGAAAGTTTGTTCATTCAGTACCACCTCTTGTTTAACATTCGATATAAAACACGTTTTTATGTATAGGTTTCTGTTAACTTCTCGTTATTCAAATCTGTAATTAATGACTGCTGCTGGAGTTCGAATGCCCTTCTATTTCAGTGTCAGTCATAAGATCTGTATGGATAACATTAGAGACATCACATATGCGTTACAGCGCATCTCATTGGTAAGGTTTATTTAATTGTCCCTAGTCTCGTGATTTAAGATTGCACTTTGCGTGCCAATAGGTAAGCCGCTGAATTAGTTGGCTTTATGTTTTTTGTGCAAAGTGTTGTAGTTCCGAATGGGAACGGTTATTCCAATTTGGAACCTGTACATAATCATTAGGTAAATTAACAAGATGCTGATAAACGACATAGATCCGAAAGATTTTCTGGAGTTTGTTCCCGAAGAGGGGATTATTAAGCTCAAAGATCAACGCATGTTACTGTTTGATGCCGTAGCCCTGGGTTTACTACGTAAGGAGCTGATAGATACCTTCGGCCATTTTGCCGCACGTAGCATATTGACCCGGTTTGGTTATGCTCATGGCTGGCGGACGGCGGAGATACTGCGCTTGGAATATCCGGCCATATTTTCCCAAGATGAGGGAGGCTCCTACCTTCACATGTTGTTCGGGTTGACCAGAACATGTCAGTTCCATCATTCGGATAACCTGTCTTCAGGCTTCTCGATGGAGGTGTGCTGGGATAACTCCTATGAGGCGGAGCAACACCAGTTGATCTTCGGGGTTGCCGAGGAGCCTATTTGCTGGACGCTGACAGGTTTTGCCAGTGGTTATGAATCCTGTAAGCAGGAGCGTGAAGTTTACTTTATCGAAGATAAATGCTGCGGCGCGGGCGACCCGTTTTGTCGTATCGTAGGAAAATTCAGAGAAGATTGGGGGGATGAACTCGACGCGCACCAGCCATTTTATAGCATGGAGTCTGCAGATACAGTGCTTAAAGGGTTGACTCAAAAGTTAAAAAGAACCGAGTTGGATCTCAAACGTCAGCAGGAACGCCTGAGCCTATATAATGCCAATCTTCATAATATCTCCGGCTTAGTGACTCGCAGTAATGAGATGAAACGAATTGTCGAGCTGGCCCGACGTATTGCCAAGGTGGACTCATCCGTCGTGGTCTCGGGAGAGAGCGGTGTCGGTAAAGAGCGGGTATCGCGCTTCATTCATGACCATTCATCGCGCGCCTCAGGAGCCTTCGTCGCGGTTAATTGCGGAGCTCTGACCGAAACCTTGCTGGAGAGTGAGTTATTCGGCCATAAGAAGGGCGCCTTTACCGGCGCCGACAGAGATCATGTCGGCTTATTTGAGCAAGCCAATGAAGGCACCCTGTTTCTCGATGAGATCGGTGACATATCGGCAGCGATGCAGGTTAAGTTGCTGCGAGCATTGCAGGAGAAAGAGATAAGGCGGGTCGGAGATTGTCAAGACCGAAAGGTTAATGTACGTATCATTGCGGCCACTCATCGAAATTTGAGTGAAGAGGTGAAATGCAATCGCTTCCGGGCCGACCTCTACTACAGGCTCTGTGTGATTGAGCTGACCATTCCCCCTCTGCGTGACAGGGCGGAAGATATTCTGTTTATTGCTAAGGTCATTCTGGATCAAGTAAATAAGGATATGAATCGTAATGTCATCGGTTTTTCTCCGCAGGCTTCGGAGCTTCTACTCAGCTATAGCTGGCCGGGTAATGTGCGGGAATTGCAAAATGTGGTCGAACGCAGTGTTGCTCTCTGTGTCAGCCAGAAGATCACCCCTGCCGATTTTCCCTTGAGCATGGTTCAGAGTTCGGCATTGTTATCCCAGCTCAGTGCTCCAACACTGTCACTGGAAGAGATGGAGAAGGAATATATTCTCTCGGTACTTAAGTCATGTGGCGGAAGTAAAACTCTTGCCATGGAGAAGCTTAAAATTGGGAAGACGACGCTATATCGAAAGCTCAATGATTATCGAAAGCTGTCAGAGGAGCAGGTGACAGCTTGATAGGACACTCGCTTCGCTGGCTAGAGGACGCTGACTGCGTCAGCTATAGGACGCCCGCTTCGCAGGCTGGAGGAGACACAGCCCGTCAAATAGCGAAGCGTCGTCTTAGCTTCTCCAGCGCGTAGCGCGTCCTGTCACCTGTGATCTAATTGCCTTCCAGAGAGGCGATAAATTTGTTCGACTCATCGATAGACTTGTTCATCTCTTTGATCAGACCCGAGATATCGGTCTGCAGGCTGGTGAACTCACCCTTGATGGCGCCTATGGCCTGGGCATTTAAGTTATGCTTGAGATAGAGCATATTGTCTTTCATGGCCGTCAACACAGGTGGCATCTTACTCTCGGCGCGGCGCATGCTTTTTACCAGCTGATTGTATGAGCGCTTAGTCTCGCGAAGCTTAGCCTCGCTGTTACGGCGCAGACTGGCCTTACTTATCTCACCGATTTCAGTTTGCCATTCGTCGAATAGTGCCTCGGCCACATCTTCGACCTTATCGATGCGATTGGTGACGTCATCGGCGGCATCTTGAGCGGACTCATATTCATCTTTGGCTTTATTGTAAGCGCCCTCTAAATCACCACCATCGTGGTTTAACAGTGCCTGCATCTCTTCTAAAGCTGAGCTGAACTGCTTCTGTGCGTCCTCTTGAGACTCTTTAGCGTCTTCGACTCGGTCGACCATAATGTCACGCTTGTGATAGCCCACTTTTTCCATCGCACCGTAGTAGGCGCTCTGACAACCAGTCAGTAACAGGCTGGTGGCGATAATCGCAATAGAAATATATTTTTTCATCTGTAGGGATCCTTGTCCACGAAGGTCAAAATGGCGTAAGTTAATCGGCTTTAAACTTTGCTGCATCGATAATGCACCAAAGGTGCAATGGTAGCGCGACGATTAAGAATATGCCAAAAGTGAAAGTGGCAATACCGTATGAAGCATAGGTGGCTAGACAAAAGATAATTGCAGCGAGTATGCGCCCCTGAACTAGTTGACCTAATCCTGCGAAAAAGAAGCTTGCGATAGCGGCAATAACATTGCCTGCCGATCCTTGTTGTGACATCTATTTATTCCTTACACTTGTAAATCTTAGGTTATAAGCTTTATTGTACGAAGATACGCATTGAACACCAACTTAATCAAGAGATCGCAGTGATAAAGAAGATAGATGGAACACAGCTTCATACATTCGTGCTGAGCACTTGGCACTTCATGATACATCTAAAGCAGCGGCTGGCGGAAGATCAGATAAATATTCGTGCCGGGCACTTAGCCTATGTCACTCTGCTTTCTCTGGTGCCTATGGTTGCCGTGACGATGTCAATGTTGTCGGCATTTCCAGTATTTAGTGGAATAAGAGGGCAGATCGAGGGGTTTATCTATAACAACTTCCTCCCTGCCGCCGGGGACACGGTGCAAGTTTATATTAACGAATTCGTCGCTAATGCATCTAAGGGAACTGCGGTGGGTATTGCCGCTCTGATGGTGGTGGCGATCATGTTGATTTCTGCTATCGATAAGGCGTTGAATAATATCTGGCGAACGACTGAGAAGCGTTCCATCGTGGTGTCATTTTCGATGTACTGGATGGTGCTGACCTTAGGGCCGGTATTGATGGGGGCGAGTCTGGTTGCCACCTCTTATGTCGTGTCGTTAAAGGTATTTAACGGTTCTGACTTGTCCGGTGTTGTTCCCGTGTTGGTCGAACGATTACCTATGTTCTTCTCGGTTGCCACTTTCCTGCTGATCTATATGGTGGTGCCTAATATTAAGGTTAAGTTCTTTCATGCCCTGCTGGGCGCGATTGTCGCCGCCCTGTTATTTGAGTTCGGTAAGAAAGGCTTCACAATTTATCTGACTAAGTTTCCAACCTATGAGGCTATTTATGGTGCTCTGGCGACGATCCCTATTCTGTTTATGTGGGTCTACCTCTCCTGGATAATCGTCTTGTTAGGTGCCGAGATCACAGCTGCAATGCCCGAATACCTCGATAAGAGACTGTCGAATAAAGATGAGGAGTCAGAAAATACCGTGGAGGCCCATGAGCCGCAGATTAGCTTTTCAATCTCAACAGCCGTTGACGAATCGAAAAAAGAAACCCGTCAGTAATGAATAGCCACTTACCGGCATTAATTCGCCGTGACTGGCTGGATGTTGGCGACGGGCATGTGCTGTATCTGGCACAGTATGGCAAGCCGGATGGGATCCCGCTGCTATTTCTGCATGGAGGACCGGGTGGAGGCTGCGCTGTAGAAGATCTCAGGCTTTTCGATAGCGATACATTTCATATTTTTTTGCTGGATCAAAGAGGGGCCGGACGCTCCAAACCACATGGTGAGTTGAAGCATAACGATTTGCTGCACTTATTGGGCGATATCGAAAGAGTGCGTTTATGGCTAGATATACCAGCTTGGTGTGTTGTCGGTGGGTCATTTGGTGCGACATTGGGATTTATTTATACGTGTCTATATCCTCAACGAGTGCTTTCACAGGTGCTTTGGGGACTATTCATACCCAGTGAACTTGGGGCTAACTGGCTGTATGGCAATCAGGGGGCTGCAACCCTATTCCCACAGGACTATTTAGAGTTTACCGCCCTTGCCCCTTTCTCCTCTAAGATTGATACGCTTTTTAAGCGATATAAGTCGGGCTTTCTCGATCCTGATGCCGATACACGTCTTGAATATGTGCGTGGCTGGTTAAAGTGGGAGTTGGCGCTCGCTCTTCCGGGAGCAGAGTTGCCGGAATCGGGTACCCCTTTGGCAAAGAGTCTGGCTGAGATAGAGCTGCATTATGCCAGCCAGCAATACTTCGGTGCCTATGCACTGATGCGTGAAATGGCGGGTGGAATAAAGGTTAATACGGTGGTATTACAAGGCGAGATGGATTGGGTTTGCCCTTCTGTCATCGTCGAGAAATTTTTAGAAGAATTTGGCTCCGATGATATGAAATATACCCTGATCAAAGGCGGGTATCACGCACTGGCCAATGATAAGATGTTTCTGGAAGTCGTCTATGCCGTACAGGAAATGGCTAATAATATAAGGGAAATAGATAAATGAAAAAACTTATTATCGCTGGACTAGTGACAATGCTCAGTGCCTGCGCGGCCACCGACAAGACTGATACGACGGCCAGTGCAACCGTTGCACCGGAGCGGGTGACATTAGGCGGCATGACGAACGAGGATGCGGCTAAGACCTTGTTCGATGCGCTGATTAAAAAGAACTACCTCGCCACCATGGCTTCACCAAACCGTATTGCATTACAGTTTGATGATAACCAGTTCGTGCTTCAGCCCAGTATTAATCCCAATGGGATCGATCGTATCATGATGAATCGCTTCTATGCCGTTCATCCAAAATTGGCGGGTAGTCAAGATCTGTTGATCTTGATTGGCAAACTCAATCATAAGCTTAACTTTGCAAAATTTACCCTGCGTGAAAACGGCGCGATTATTCAGGTGCAAGGCGCGGCGACGTTTGTGAATACCATTGAACTCGAAGAGATCCGTCGCTTTATGCTATGGACCGATGAAGGCTTGCGTCAGGTCGGTCATTCATTACCAAAAGGTTCAGAGCAGTTGATTAAGCCGATACCGGTAATGCAGCAGTCTCAGTCTTTGTAAGCTAAAAGTTTCTAGGTTCTAGTTCCTTCTAAATTGGAGATAATTGAACGTGATAGCCCTGATCCAACGTGTGATTCAAGCTAAGGTCGATGTCGATGGAAACACCATCGGAGCCATCGATAAAGGTTTATTGGTGTTACTTGGAGTCGAACGTGAAGATGACTCGGCTAAGATGGAGAAACTTGCGAACAAGGTCATGAGTTATCGTATTTTTTCCGATGAAAATGGCAAGATGAACTTGAATGTAAAGCAGGCTGGTGGCGCCCTGCTTGTCGTGTCGCAATTTACCTTAGCCGCCGATACCGGGCGTGGCTTAAGGCCAAGTTTCTCCGGGGCTGGCACGCCGGATCAGGCTAAAGTGCTATATGAAGAGTTTGTGAACTTTTGCAGAGCCAAAGGTATGCCTACTCAAACGGGCGAGTTTGCGGCCGACATGCAGGTCAGTCTGGTCAATGATGGTCCTGTGACCTTTAATCTTCAGGTGTAGTCTTGATGGTATCTGATAAGGATGAACAGAGCATTGCGTCACTTCTGGAAGAGTTGACTGATACCTGGCATCGAACGATTCCTGTCAGTGCGTTTATGCAGATATCCCCGCTTGGATATCATGATAACCAGCTGATGGTTAGTGCGCCTCTATCTCCTAAT
>SDWK01000873.1 GCA_004195335.1 Shewanella sp. | reverse complement strand
CAAAATAGCTTTAAATTACCTTAGGACGAAGACGGAGGGGTTTAGTCCAACAGGTGTCTTTACGACGGCTTCGCGTCGCAAAAACCCTTAATTCGTTAGCACTCTCACCAATGATATTAGCGACGATGATTTTGTGGATATCAGCAATTTAGATTTTGATAAGCTCAAAGCTGCGTTCGCGAAATCTGAGAATAAAAATGCGGTAGTGTTTGATCTGCAAGAGGCCATCGATCTGAAGCTCAGGCAGCTTATTCAGCAAAATCCCATTCGCTTAGAATTTTACGAAAAATATCGCAAAATCATCGACGAATATAACGAGGGGAAAGATCTTCAAGCCGTACAGAAGGCCTTTGATGACTTAAACGATTTCATGGAAAAGGATTTAAATCCAGAGCTAGAAAGGGCTATGCGTGAAGGCTTGGATGAAGAAACCTTAGCCATATTCGATTTACTTAAAAAGCCTAACCTGGAAACAAAAGAACGAGACGAAGTGAAGAAAGTTGCCCAAGAAACGTTAGCGACATTGAAAAAAGAAAAGCTAAAAATCGATCGCTGGCGTGAAAGTCTACAGGTTAGGGCACAAGTTAAAACAATTATAGATGATAGCTTGCAGTACCTGCCGCAAATGGCTTATCCCGATAGTGAGTTAGATGTTAAATCCGTAGATATTTTTCAGCATATTTATAGTCATTATCAGGGAGCTGGGGTGAGCAGTTATGGGGTCTTTTGAGCGACCAGTCTTAGCAGCAGCTACCGACTGGATGAAAAAGCTTACGCAATAATCGCATTTATTTAGCTGTCGAACTTTATAGGGGGGATGATATGCCAGAACAAGGACTGAGAGAATGGTTTGGTGAACGGCCACACTGGCTACAGGAAGTCGGCCAAAGGATTTTTGATGGGCAAACATTTACCACAGACGAAATTGCGAAACTAGCAATTCAAGAGAGTTTAGGAAAATACAAGGGCACTGGCTTTATATTACCAAAAGGCTTATTTGGTGCAGGGAAAGAATGTTCTCTTCGTCTTTCTTCAATAGGTGACATAGAGGGGATAAACGCATTATCACCCAGAAGTCCGCTATCCCTTGGTGGCAATAACCTGACGGTTATCTATGGCCTAAATGGTTCTGGAAAATCCGGGTATGTTCGTCTATTGAAACACCTATGCGGAGCACGTCAACCTGGAGAATTACACCCGAATGTGTTCTCAGCCACAGCGGTTGCGCAGAAGTGTCAAATCAGCTACGAAAAGGATGGTGCTGCCATCTCACACGAATGGCTCCCTGCTGCTGGTCCTGTAAGTGACCTCTGTGGAGTCGACATTTTCGATACGCAATGTGGCCGCATTTATGCTTCGAGCGAGAATGAAGTAACCTACGAACCACCTGTTTTGTCGTTCCTTTCAGACCTTATTGCAATCAGTGAAGATATCAGCACTAGACTGGCACAGATGTTAGCCGAGTTACCATCTTCCAAGCCTAAACTACCGCAGCTGTATGCAAACACAAATTCCGGCAAGTGGTTTAACGGCATCTCATCCAGCACCCTCTCTAAACAAATTACTCAAAACTGCATTTGGACTGAAACGAATGAAACCGAAATAAATACGCTTCAAACACGTCTTGCCGAAAAATCACCGGCAGATAAAGCAAAGAAGCTAAGAGCACAAAAAAAGTACCTTGATGACCTCATAAAAAAACTTGAAGGAAGTATTGAAGCTCTAAGCCCGGAAAGCGCTCAAACCCTCCTTAAGTTAAAGCAGGAAGTTACTCAGAAAACATCTGCTGCAGAAACAGCGGCAAAACAAGTTTTTCAGAACGCCCCACTTGATGGTATAGGGTCAGAGGTCTGGAAACAACTTTGGGAAAAGGCTCGCCAATATTCCGAACAAGAGGCATATAAAGAAATCACCTATCCCAATACAGGGGAAGGAGCTCGCTGCACTCTGTGCCAACAGCCCCTTTCCGCTGAAGCCGGGGATCGTCTCAAAACATTTGAAAACTATGTAACAGGCGCACTAGAGACTGAAGCAACAGAAGCAAAGAATGCTTATCAAAAAGCTATTGAGGCACTGCCTGACTTCCCCACAGAAGCTTCTCTTAGAGAAAAACTAAGCGCCTGCGGATGGGACGACATAGATGTTACCGGTAGCCTGATAGCAATTTTCACTACCCTAAATACGCGTCAGAATGAACTTCTTAAAGCGGAGCAAATGGATGGACTATCTGCACTGCCAGAAAGTGCACAATGGTTAGAACTGGCCAGGGTAAGAGCTGCTGGCTATGAAACATCGGCCCTACAATTTGACCTGGATGCTCAAGGTGATAATCGTAATGAGCTACAGGCGAGTTACCTGGAACTTCAGGCCCAAAAGTGGACTTCGCAGCAGCAGGGGACAATTGTCGCGGAGAGAGATCGGCACCTACAGATTAACCAGCTCGGAGAAGCCAAAAAACTCACAAATACAAATGCTCTTTCAAGAAAAAAAGGAGAGCTAGCCGAGGTTTTGATTACAGAGGCATTTGTTCAGAGTTTTAATGACGAACTTAAGCGTTTAGGTGCGGGAGGACTCCGTGTCGAACTTGTAAAGACCAAAGTCAGCAAGGGACGAGTACTCCATAAGCTCAGGTTGTGTGGAGCAAAAGGGTGCGGTCTTGAGGACGTATTAAGCGAAGGGGAATTTCGTATCATTGCCTTGGCTGCTTTTTTTGCTGATGTTGCAGATAAAGCGGGCACCACTCCTTTTGTATTTGATGATCCGATTTCATCGCTTGATCAAGATTACGAAGAGGCTGTGGTTAAGCGGTTGGTTCAACTCGCACAAACGAGACAAGTTATCGTTTTTACCCACAGACTTTCTTTGCTTGGACTGATTCAGGATTATGGCAAAAAAGCCGACAATGAGCCCAACTTGATATGTGTCCGCCAGGAAAGTTGGGGGGCTGGGGAGCCCGGAGATACACCTCTTTTTGCTAAAAAACCTGAAAAAGCTCTTAATTCCCTGATCAATAATCGATTGCCTATTGCGACTAAAATGCTAGAAAAACTTGGCAAAGAAAACTATGACATGATTGCAAAAGGACTCTGTAGTGAGTTCCGCATTTTGCTTGAGAGGATGATTGAATCGGAACTATTAGCTGATGTCGTTCAGCGTTATCGTCGAGCGGTTAATACTCTCGGAAAACTCAACAAGCTTGCACGTATCACTGAAGAAGATTGTAAGTTGTTCGATGACATGATGACAAAATATTCAAAGTATGAACACTCCCAGCCAGGCGAGGCACCTGTACAGATACCTCTTCCAGATGAGCTAAAACAAGACTTTGAAGCAATGAAGGAATGGCGGACTGAGTTCGCTAAAAGATGTGCTCAATGAATGATAATGCCTTGCGCAAGTGATCTGCATTAAAATCAAGATCAAAGACTAGGATTTATCCGATGCCTACCTCAACAGACAGTAAAAACATTCCTATCACGTGGCCCAAATGGCTACTCGATGATCTGCTTGATATAGAGGCTGACTTTCAGTCAATCTCTGAGATAACCCAAAAATATTTTAAAGATGTTGATGGTGGGCATATTTACCAGCATGTAATGCAATCGGAACTTACTTTTGTAACGGACAAGCTAATCAAAGAAGGATATCTCTCTGCTGACGGGAAAATTTTAAAAAAAGCACCGCCCATGCCGCGTCAAATCGAAATGGCACAATTCAATCAGAGTGGAATCGTCTTAGTCATTCTAGATGCGCTAACTGCCACTAAAAAAATGGCCTTAGTTCAATTGTTAAAAACAACCAGTTTTTGCCTTAATGACGGGAACCTTTTTGTTGCCTACACCTGTCTTCGGAGTGCCATAGAACATATTGCCCATTTGGGGTCAGTAGTGAAGCTACTTAAGGCCGTAGAAACACCTAATGATTTTGACCAAGCCAGGAAAGTATTTTTTGAAACATACGGCAAGCTTGCAAAAATCAACTACGCCACTCGGGTGGACTGGCAAAATTTGAACCTTGAAAATGAAGATGAACTTC
>SDWK01000605.1 GCA_004195335.1 Shewanella sp. | reverse complement strand
GGTTTCATCGGGGCCACGCGTACAATATAGATCAAAAAAACCCCGAATCCGATAATGCCCCTTCTTCCCGGTATCGTCCGTCGCCAGGCCGTGAAAGATCTGGACCTTAACCCCTGGGAAAAAATCCGGGACCACATTGCCCGGCACAAAGACGGCTGTGGAATTATAGCTCTTGACCTCGGCCACTGTGGTGAGGAGTTTCTCGTCGGCAAGCAGATGGGATGCACCCATTTCCGGCCGGTCAAAAAACCAGGCACAATCATCCCCCCGCTTGCGGATCGCCTCCTGCAAAGGGCGCATGATCGACAGAGAATAGAGCTGTGAGACATAGAATAGATAATGTTTCAAAGCTGTGAATCCTTTTTTGCACCAAGCTTTTCCATACGATAGAGCGTCCAGAGTCCAGCGTATTTATTAAAGGCACCCTGGCTATACATGACAGCCATCAGAAAGCCGACACGACCGTCCAGAAAACCGCCCCGCACAAAGTAAACCTGCAAGAAAACCAGAATCCCGCGCAGGGTGGCGCCGAACAAGCCCCCCTTCTTACGCACATCGTAACGCTTTTGCGCTCCGAGCCATGCATAATGGGCATTCTTATACAGGGTCTGACCGAAATCCCGATGGGTAAAATGGAGCAATCGCCCCTTCATCTTCCTGGCCTTGCCGGGGGGTAGCACTACCGTTTCATGCACCTGAGCATCGGTAAAGCGTGATCCCTCACGCCGGAAAAGCCGCAAGGGTGCCCGTGCGCTCCGTCCATGGTCCAGCCGCTTACCGAAGATGGTCACCGCCCAGGGTAGATAAAACCCGACCTCTTCGACATCCTGGTCAAGCAAGGTCTTGATCTCTTCCTGTAATTCCGGGGTCAGGGCTTCATCCGCATCTATCGCCAACACCCAATCACAACTGGCTTTTTCCAGGGCTCGCTGTTTCTGCACCCCATAGCCGGGCCAATCGGTCTCGAAGACCTGGTCGGTGTATTGCCGGGCGATCTCAACAGTTTTATCCGTACTGCCGCTGTCGAGGACGATGATCTCATCCGCTAGATCCTTCACCGACTCCAGACAGAGCGGCAGACGATCTTCTTCATTTTTTGTAATAACGGTAACGGATAAAGTAGAAATATAATTTTTCATTTCACCCTTGGTTTCATCACGTCGATTTACTCATTCGGAGGTTTTAGCCAGAGAATATTTTCAGTTTGCTCTGAATTGCGCAACACTGAAGGAATTAACGGCTCAACATCTGCGTCAAGCGTTATTCGGTGAGGGACAAACCCCTTTTCACTCATGTAGTCAACAAAATCATTTGGATCAACCCCGCCCTTCTTCATAAAGCCAGGAGAGAATTCAGCCAGAACGGCTGGACAATCGGCCAAAACCTTCTCTGCGCCACGAACAACCTGCAATTCATAACCTTCGGTATCGATCTTTATGAATCTAGGCTTCTCCGTAGAGAGACTGTTTTGCTCCCAAAAATCATCAAGGGTCATAGAGGGTACGGTGGTAACCTCACCATTATTAATTGGCAAAAGGGAGTGCCGCCCAAGATTTCGATTTGAGTAGCGATAAAAATGTTTTTCGCCCGCAGTATCAGAGAGCGCAACCTTGTTAATACTAACAATTGTCGCAGAATTTCTTTTAACGTTACTCTCAAGTAATTCAGCATTCATTGCATCAGGCTCAAATGCAAATATTCTAGCCGGTGCCGACGTTTTCTGAGAAAGCAGTACAGAATACCAACCGATATTCGCCCCGACATCGATAAAAACATCGTTTTCAGAAAAAGCTATATTCTTCAAAAGGTATGAAGTGATTACAGATTCGTAATCCCCTCGCTTGAAAATGGTCCTACCGACCATATCATGCGGAGCTATGACAAATTCCAGGCCAAATCTTGACACTTTAGCCAATAGACGCTTACGTTTTAAAACTGAAACCTGGAACATGTATAAAAGAGACTTAAGCAAGTACATTATGGCACCTTAGATAAAGCATCCGTTCATTTACCCAGCAACGACTCAAAATAATCCAGATAGCGGTGGGTTGAACGCTCACATGAAAATTCTTCCGAGATCTTGCGCTGACCGCGCTTGCTCATGTTTTCAAGTATGTCTGGATTTCTGAACAGTATTCTTATTTTTTCAGCAATAAGACTGGGGTTGTTCGTCGGCACAACAAATCCTGTCACACCGTCGTCAACAACTTCCTTACCGCCACCAGTATCAGTAATCACTGTCGGAGTTGCGCAGCCCATTGCCTCCATAACTGCGCGGGGCAAACCCTCACCGCTAATAGAGGGTTGCACCAAAATATCACTCGCAGCTATTAATTCAGGGGCATCGTATCGGTAGCCTAACACATGAATCCTGTTACACATTTTACTTGCGGTAATCATACGAGCGTATGACTCCATGTTTTTCCCGACAAGCAACAAGTGTAAATTTTCAATATCCGCCAGTTGGTTCGCCGCCTCAATCATCACCGGAATGCCCTTGCTCGGCCGGGCATTCACCGCACAAATAATAGTAAAATCATCTTCCGTTATCCCAAATTCACTTAAGTCCGCGGGTGCCTTATTGTACCAATCCAGATGATGCCCTTTGTGGATTGCAACAACCCGTTCGCGATTTTTCCAAACCCTGCGTCGCACATCATCACGCACAGCCTCAGAAACGCAAACGATACCATCAACCCTGGGGTGCAAATGGGTTAAATAAGCACTTGGATCATGCCGATAAAGACCACCAGTAGTACCTCTATAGGTCACCAACTTAACATCCAGGCCTAGAGCTGCGAATGCACAGTTAGGGATTGACTTCGAGTTTGTCGCATAGAGTATGTCGTAATTGCTTTTCCTTAATTCACCTCTCACCATTTTCATAGTATTAAAACAAATTTTTTTACTTGGATGACAATCAATAACTTTAATGCCATGCTGCTGATAGATTTTACCGTACTCACTTTCAAGCTGAGTCATCATAGTGAGTTCATGCCCATTTTTAACAAAATTTAAATACATTTCAGCTTCTGGGCGTATACTATTAAATGAACTTATCGAGGTAGTCATTACAAGTATGTTCATCTTGATTTATTTACGTACCTTATGCACAAACGACATTATAAAATAACCCCAAGTCCGACTACACCATAGCGCTGATTAAATGCAGCTCTTTTCACGATACAGCCTGAGCTAAAAAAAAAGCAGGCAGACAAAAATTGAATATCAGCATCGGCAAATGGGACAGCCAGCATTCAGTTAACCCGAACATAGCAAAAACGGTGAGGTATACCAAGCCCGCGGAAGTTGACACAGACAGAGCGGCAGACGATTTTCTTCATTTTTCGAAATGATCGTAACCGACAGCTTCACTTTAGTCTTACAACATCTTTCTGAATACAGCCGGTTGTAAAAATCAACAGGCAGACAATATACGAGATCAACATCGGTGAACGATACAGCCAACATTCGGTCAATCCGAACACGGCAAAACCGGTAAGAAAAATCAGGCCGGCGGCAGCCGAGACTCTTTGCAACTCAGAACCGGACAATGCTTTCCAAAAAACAACCCCAGGCACAATGAACAGACTGGCAACCATCGACAAAAAACCTAGTAGCCCGGTCGTCGCCAGAAACTCAAAATAGATACTGTGAGCATGGGGAAAAGCCTCTAAAAGTGCAGTTTTTTTAGCCGCAATTTGCTTCTCAGCTTCCCCCTTGAATCCGCCGAGACCAGCACCGAGCAATGGATTGACCCTAACCATGTCGAACGCAACGCCCCACATCACAAATCTCTGCCCTACGCCATTAGCTGAACCTTCACCTTGGGTATGAAGTAGGACATTACTTATCGTGGTAGACAGATCCAGGGAGCGCGAGTTAATCCGATCTCCAAATTTTGTCACAGAAAATACGATTACTACAAATAAGCTAAATATGACCAGAATTTGCGAGATTTTTTTCTTGTTCAGCCTCTGCCGAAATAAAATCAAGGTCATAGCCAAAGCAAAAGGGAGAGCAATCCATGCTCCGCGCGTGCCAGACAGGTAACTG
>SDWK01000351.1 GCA_004195335.1 Shewanella sp. | reverse complement strand
AAGACAAACAGAACAGCAAGAACGGATCGTTTCAACATGGTAGGCCCCCTAGATTGGAATGAATATACGAAATTTATCACGGGGGCGACGGATAGGCAAACAGGAGGAAGCAATGATTGAACAATTAGCGCAACGACATCTGTACGGCCAGGAGGTGCTGTCCATAAATAATGCCGATCCTATGCTCTTGTAGTACCCGTAGAAACGCTGCCACGGATTATTGTTTCTTCTGAAGGGTAAGGCTAGGGTCGACAGCTTGATGGGCTATAAAGCTCCTAGTCAGCCATCCTCCAGGGAGTAAAGGAAACTTAATCAGAAAGGCTCGTCTGGATAGGGTGATGGCTCTGGTTAGACAGTGGTGAAATCCGACTCGGTAGCCAAATGCTGGCCGTCACTTCCGTTCCAAACAACACCATGTTCACAAGAGCGATGAAGCTTCCTATTTACTAAACTTCAGAATCGTGCCGTCTGGGAAAACGACGAGATCACGAGTAAAATACGCAAGGTGGATTCCATCGTTGTCCGAAACGTCCCAGTACAGTGGTTGTTTTTCATGCCATGCCTTGTTAATAGGATCGACTCCATCGTTGACCAACGAAACGGCCCGGTAAAGCGGGTCATCCTTATGAAATCGAGAAGTACCGCGGGTACGCAAAAATGGTTTCTCGCCATCGACGAAAATCCATTTATCCGACACATCGATTGGTAAATTGGGAAGGGCTGATATGTCTTGGTAAGATAGGAAGGCACTCAAGAAATCGCCCTCGAACTCCATAATCTGATCGAGAACACGCCCCCACTCGAAAAAGAAACCTTGCGCTGGATGCCTGGTCAATGCCTTTGAAGTCATGTTCAAAAAGTCCGACGTATTCATTCACAGCTCCTATTACTTGCTTGATGCAAATATTCATAACGATTTGGAACGGGTTTGCTGCCCTCTAAAGGAAAAACCGCTGGTCAGCAAATGCCGACAGCAGCGGTCAGTTGTTTGTTCAATATCTTCCTGTTTGCCTGCTGATCATTTTCATCCCCCATGGAACGCATCAAATAAGAAGAAACCAATCTACTCTAGTCTCACAATCTGGTCAAAGTTTCCTTTCTATAAATCCTCCCGCATTATCCTAGGACGTTCAGATGAACTTGTTCGTGAAATTCTTATTACCCTGACTTATAATAAAAAAAGCCCCACAGCCAGGGGGGACTGTGGGGCAACGAGTTCTATGGATTTTGCTTAGGAGGTAGAACATGAAGAATCATGCTCTGTGGTTAATTTCTTACTGATTTTGTCAGGTATGTCAACAGATAAATGAAAATAAAAATGGCCACCAAGGATCGAACCCTGGTGGCCATAGTTTTGCGGATTAATGAGCTTCCTGAATACCTCTATCAATAAGAAGCCTGTTTTCATCTCAGAAGTCGTGTTTTTTGAGAAAAAAACCATTTCACGTTTTATTCACATTTTTTCAACATCCCTGTCACATGTCATCGTTTAAAGTACGCTCAACAATACGAACTAACCAATCGTATTGAGTATTTAAACCTCCTGAACAACCTTTCCTTTGCCTCCGGGGTCTTTTAATTAAGTCAAGAAAAGTGTGGTAAGTTTAGCTTGTTTAATGTTTAGAAAGTTACGAAGAAAAGGAGTTAAGATAATGAAACAAGATATGTTAGGGGACATAGCAATGCAACGTTCCATTGCTGGTTGGGACATTAGCGAAATTGATGATGAACAACAATATTTGTTGAGCAAAGATCACGATCAACTTTGTGAAATTTTCTTGGCATTTATAAGCACACGTCACGCACAAATAACATGGCAATAACGTCAAATATGAAAACGGAATAACAGTGAACCAAGGGAAAGAGTACGCCTGCGTTGGGAGCATGGGGGCGCTGGTTTGAACCCAGTTATCCATACCAATGACGTGTATTATCAGTTGTCTAGAGTTTTAAGAAAGAATTTCAAGCAGGTAGGAGCATGACTCTTGCGAGAGGATGTTTACTATTTATCCTCTCGCATTGTTTTGAAGGCTCCAGATTCGCCAAAACACCAAATTATTACTGACCCTGATAAATAAGAATCGTTCAAGATAACCAGCTTTGACCTCAACCACATCTTGCAGCGAAAGTCAGATCATGTTTGAATTACATAATGTCTCAGAAACCACCCCTCTGAAACATGAAGGCGGGTGTGTCAGTCGCAGGGTTTCTGAGACCTGGATTAAGGGTGAGTGCTACTGCTTTGGAACGTTATTGAGCGGGAGAGGATATGCGTAATTTACTGATTATTGAGCATGAAGACAGTGTCAGAGATGACCTTGGATTGTACACGAAGGAGTTAGGCTACAAACCTATTCTTATATCTGACCTTTTGGTATGTAATTCAGTTAAGTCTGTGGGGCAACAGTGTCACACAAAAAAGCCTTGTGCTGAATTTTTGCTCATTGATAACGATTGTCCAGCTATTGATGGATTAAGCTTGATTGAACTCCAAGCAGAGAAAGGCTGTACAGTAAATAAACAACGAAAAGCACTTATGGCTAGCACGTTAACAGATAAAGAACATAAAAAAGCAACCACCCTTGGGTGTCATGTGATTCCAAAACCGGTAACTTATGAAGCTTTAGAAAACTGGTTGAAGGGTCTCGAATCTCCAGCAGTATAGTCCTATTCACCACGACTTCTGAGACGAAAAACGGCTTCTTGTTGATAGAGGCATTTAGGAAGTTCATTAGTCCACAAAACGATGGCCACCTAGAGTTGATCCAGGTGGCCGTTTTCTTATATGTCAGGGTTTGTAAGAATAATGAGCTTTGGTCGTTTAGAGCCTTTAAAACCAATGTGAGAGGATAAATAGTAAACTAAACCACAAGTGGCAAAGCCCTGTCTGGAGAACTTAATCAAGGTGTCTTTTACGTTTCGGCAATCTTGTTGAGATAAGAAATCAGATTTACTTTGCGATTGGTCAAGCCGAGTTTACGACGAATGCTTTCCCTGTGACGATTAACTGTCGCGGGGGAAATCCTCCGCATATTCGCGATCTCCTTGGTGGACAACCCATGTTTGATCATATTGCAAACCAAAAGTTCAACAGGGCTGAGTTTGCTAAGGACATTTTGGTCTCGTTCCACAAAAGGAGAGATGATGTCTTCCAGGTTTTTTTTCAGTAGGTCCACGTATTTCAACTGTCTAGAATCCATCTCAGACTGAAGTGCATAAAGTATTGGTGTAATGATTTTATCAAAATTGGACTGAATCGAGACCCCGACCATCTTCTTTTCTCGCTGACTCTGAGCCAGGGACTCATGGATGGCAACGTTGACGTCTTGTAGAGCCTGTCGCTCTACCTGCAACTGTTGTTGGACATTGATCCTCTGAGCGGCCTTTGCAATACGACTACTAACTGCATTGATCAGTAAACGTTCTTCCTTGAGAAATGGTCCCTCATCCTGGCTTGGTTTTTTCTCAAGATAGTTGACTTCAACCGTTCCCACCTGTTGTGCAGAGATAAAAATTGCCGCTTCCTGTTTCCATTGAGTCGATTTGAAATTGCGCGATTGATAAGTTTGGTTTTTGAATAGAATCCTAGCGCAGGTGATGTCTGGATACTGCCAGGATTCTGGTAGTATCTCCACGACCCCTTGCATGATCTTGTCGATGGAGTCCTCATGCTGCTCAATCAGCTTAGCCGTACTATAGAGACAGTCGAGCTCTTTGATCCGCTCCCGTAGCAAAAATTCCAGACGACCTTCATTTTTTTCACTTCTCATTGAAATTCACACTTTCATTCGAAAAATAGAACATGGGGTCAGGGTTACTTCTGTCCCTCACATGGTTCAAAGCCGCAGCTTTTAATCCATTCCTAACCTCGTAGATTGTTCTCATGTGGAAGAGAGCTTATTTTTAGAAGGTTATAGCACCTTTCTCGAAGTATTACCTATAATTTATAGGCAATAGCTATGCATTAACTTGGCATTTACGATGATGGTATTTAGTTTATACTATCGTAAATACGTTGGTTTCAAAGAAACCTATCGGGTGAACAGATTAATTCTTGTGTATTG
>SDWK01000062.1 GCA_004195335.1 Shewanella sp. | reverse complement strand
AGATGTGTATAAGAGACAGAGACAGACATTGAGAAATATCTTTCTCAGGCAGAGTCTGACGTTCTTCGACGCATTGAAATCGTTCATACGACTGAAGTTGTCACCATGTCTGATCGTCCGGCACATGCGCTCAGAAACAAAAAACTAAGCTCTATGAGATTAGCCATTGAGTTAGTCAGAGATGGTAAAGCCCAAGCCTGTTTAAGTGCCGGTAACACCGGTGCGCTGATGGCGATGTCAAAAGTGCTGCTGAAAACGCTTCCTGGTATTGACCGGCCTGCGCTTGTGAGTTGTCTACCCGCTGTCAATAACACCCCTGTTTATCTTCTCGACTTAGGTGCTAATGTATCGTGCTGCTCTGAAACGCTATTTCAGTTTGCCGTCATGGGCTCAGTGCTATGTGAGGCTGTAGATAAGAACAGTTCGCCCAAAGTCGCGCTGCTGAATGTCGGTATTGAAGATATTAAGGGCAATGATCAGGTACAGCAAGCGAGTCAACTTTTACAACAAAGTCCACAGATCAATTATACTGGTTTCATTGAAGGGAACGATCTCTTTTCTGGACATGTAGATGTGATTGTTTGTGATGGTTTCGTTGGTAATATCACTTTGAAGACATCTGAAGGTATTGCTCGTTTACTGGTCCATCAATTAGAGAAAGGGCTTGCTAAAGGCTTTTTTGTACGATTAATGGCCAAAATGATCGCCCCTCGTATAAATTCTGTCCTGAATCAGATGAACCCCGACCACTACAACGGCGCAAGTTTGATAGGATTGCGCGGAATTGTAGTAAAAAGTCATGGAAGTGCCGATGAATCTGCTTATTTACAAGCAATTAGTCTAGCTGTTACAGAAGCACAACGTCGACTCCCTCAGATGATTGAAGAACGTCTCGAGTCGATTCTTTTAGACATAAATAACTGATATCTCCCTAAATATGCATACAAAAATTCTTGGAACTGGTAGTTATCTGCCAGCGCAAGTGCGTAGCAATCAAGATCTGGAACAGATGGTTGAAACCACTGATCAGTGGATTGTTGAACGTACAGGTATTTCAGAGCGCAGAATTGCTGCCGCCGATGAGTCCGTAGCGACTATGGGCTATGAAGCAGCGCTAAAGGCGCTTGAAATGGCCGGTATCGATGCAAATGAACTCGATATGATCGTGTGTGGCACGACGAGCGCCAGCAATGCGTTTCCAGCGGCTGCTTGCGAAATTCAGGCAAAGCTTGGTGTTCATACCATTCCCGCGTTTGATATCGCAGCGGCCTGCTCGGGCTTTGTTTATGCGCTTTCGGTTGCCGACCAATTCGTTAAGTCGGGTGCCGCTAAAAAAGTATTAGTGATCGGTGCGGATGTATTATCCCGACTGTGTCAGCCTGATGACCGTAGTACCATTATTCTGTTTGGTGATGGTGCCGGTGCTGTGATCGTTGGTGCATCTAGCGAACCTGGTATCTTGTCTACGCATATCTATGCCGATGGCAGGCAGGCTGATCTGCTAAAATGTTCTTTTCCTCCTCGACCGGGTGAAACCTCAGAGGCTGTCGGTTACATGACAATGAAAGGAAATGACGTTTTTAAAGTTGCCGTAACGCAATTATCTCAGGTTGTCACAGAGACATTGCGAATCAATCAGATTGATAAATCTGAAATTGATTGGTTGGTTCCACATCAGGCTAACTTTCGAATTATTAAGGCTACGGCTAAAAAGCTCAACATGAGCTTAGATAAGGTTGTTTTAACCTTAGCTAAACACGGTAATACCTCCGCGGCTTCTGTTCCTATCGCTTTGGATGAGGCTGTCAGAGATGGACGCATTCAGCGTGGTCAGTTGATCATGCTTGAGGCGTTCGGTGCCGGGTTTGCGTGGGGAAGTGCACTCATTCGTTTTTAACTCTTGTTTAAAACAGTAAGTATTATTTTTTGAATTGTTATAGGTAATAAATGATGGAAAATTCTGCTTTTATTTTTCCAGGTCAAGGTTCTCAAGCGATTGGGATGTTGGCCGACCTTGCTTCAGAGCATCAAATCGTTGCTGACACATTTTCTCAAGCAAGTGCTGTGTTAGGTTACGATCTGTGGGAACTTGTTCAACAAGGTCCAGTCGAAACGCTGAATGAAACAGATAAGACTCAGCCTGCCTTACTTACCGCGAGTGTTGCCATTTGGCGAGCCTACGAAGCGACGGGTAAAGCAATGCCAGCAATGTTTGCAGGTCACAGCTTAGGTGAATACTCTGCACTTGTTTGTGCGGGGGTGATTGACTTTATCGATGCCGTTAAACTCGTAGAATTACGAGGCCAATTGATGCAACAAGCCGTGCCAGCGGGCAGCGGTGCGATGTATGCGATTATCGGTTTGGATAACGATTCGATTACACTGGCGTGTGAAGAAGCATCACAGGGTGAAATCGTGAGTCCTGTGAACTATAACAGTCCTGGTCAAGTTGTTATTGCCGGCAGTAAAGCCGCAGTAGAAAGAGCGGCAGCCTTGTGCAAAGACAAAGGTGCCAAGATGGCGGTCGCACTTCCCGTTAGTGTGCCTTCTCATTGTGAACTAATGCGTCCGGCAGCGGAAAAGCTAGCGGTCGCATTAGAAGCTATCGAGTTTAAAACACCCAAAGTAAAAGTGATTAATAACGTCGATGTTGCCAGCCCTGAAGCTGCGACAGAGATTAAAGATGCTTTAGTCAGACAACTGTATTGTCCTGTCAGATGGTCAGACAGTGTGACGACTATGTCTGAAAGCGGCATCACTCACCTTTATGAGATAGGGCCAGGTAAAGTGTTAACTGGATTGGCAAAACGAATTAATCGCTCGCTTACTGCGACAGCGGTCAACGATGCATCATCATTCGCTGTATTGGCCGAATAGGAGATATTCATGAGTGTAAGTATAGATTTAACAGGCAAAGTAGCGCTTGTTACGGGTGCAAGCCGTGGGATTGGCCGTGCTGTCGCTGAAACGCTGGTTGCTGCAGGTGCAACTGTGGTTGGGACAGCAACGAGCGAACGTGGCGCTGCGGCTATTCAGGAGTATTTGGGTGACAATGGGTTAGGCTTAGTTCTTAATGTTACCGATAGCCAATCTGTTACGGATCTGTTTGCTCAGATAAAAGAAAAATCAGGTGATGTGAGTATTTTGGTTAACAATGCTGGCATTACTCGTGATAATTTATTGATGCGTATGAAAGAAGATGAATGGCAAGATATCATTGATACGAACCTTACATCTCTATTTCGTACCTCAAAGGCCGTCATGCGGCCGATGATGAAAAAACGTAATGGTCGAATCATCAATATTGGCTCAGTCGTTGGTTCTATGGGAAATCCAGGGCAAACGAACTACTGTGCAGCTAAGGCCGGTTTAATCGGTTTTACAAAATCTCTCGCAAGAGAGGTTGCATCTCGTCAAATAACAGTGAATGCTATTGCTCCTGGATTTATCCAGACTGATATGACTGATGAGCTGACTGAAGAGCAGCAACAAGGTATCCTGTCACAGGTTCCGATGGAGCGTTTGGGTCAGGCACAAGAGATCGCGAATGCTGTGGTCTTCTTAGCGTCGGACTCTGCTGCATATATCACTGGAGAGACTCTCCATGTGAATGGTGGCATGTACATGGTTTAAGGGCGAAGGGCAGATGATATACTTATTTATTGATGATCCTTATCAATATGTGCTTAAATTCGTGGTGTGACCACGAAAGTTAAGCTTGCATTGTCTGTCAAATTGAATAAACTACTCGCAATCTTGCGCAAGTGCGTAATTTGAATAGGAAAGAAACTAATGAGCAACATCGAAGAACGTGTAAAGAAAATCATTATTGAGCAACTAGGTGTTAAAGAAGAAGACGTTAAGTCAGCAGCATCTTTCGTTGACGACTTGGGTGCCGATTCTCTGGACACTGTTGAGTTGGTTATGGCTCTGGAAGAAGAGTTTGACACCGAGATCCCTGATGAAGAAGCTGAGAAAATCACTACTGTTCAAGCAGCGGTTGACTACGTTTCAAAG
>SDWK01000619.1 GCA_004195335.1 Shewanella sp. | reverse complement strand
CTGACTCTGGTTGCCAACAACGTGAGTTCAAGGATGGAAAGCAAGTAGCGGATCGATCAACCCGGTACGCCGCGAGAAGTCACATGATACAACACGCCGCGAATTCGATTCTTAAAGGTCTAGTCATAAAAAGACTAGACCAAGAAAGGCAAAGCGCAAGACCTGACCCCGCTGCCGCTATCAACGATGCATGACAGCTGCGCTGTCATAGCCTGGTGGAAGCGGTTTGAACTTATCTGCTGGACCTTTCTTGGACTTGAACTGAAACTCTCTTAGCTCCTTGATGTCGAGTTTTGTGGTTAGCACGCAAGAATTTTCCCCACCTTTGACGTAGAGCTTCGTCTTGGTCTCAGTTTTAGTTGGGCGGAGTACACATGAGCCACCGAATTGAGATGTGTTCGACTGGACAACATAACAATGCAGATCTCGTACGACCGACTCTAAAATATGCTGGTAATAGTTGGTGTCTTTGTTCCATACACAAGCAATCAGCATATCCAATTCCGCTTTAAATAGAGCCCTGTGGTGAATGTCTGATAGTTCGAAGCAGTTGTATGTAGAAAAACATGCTCCGTTCCAAGTGGTCTTATGGTAAGCGGGACTGGGAGCTAAATCTGTTGCGGGCGTCAGCCTAAAAGACTCCAGCATCTCTAACTCTTTGGGGGCGTAATGGTTTTTCAATCGTGCAGTCAATGAGCAGGATTTGTACTTGCCCGAGGTTTTGAATGGCAGAGCCTCAATGATTAAGTTGTATGCGACGTCTCCAACGATCCAATGCTCTAGCCCGAAAATAAGGCCCATTTGATGCTGCCGTGCATATGCAACCATAAAGGGAAGCCAACTAACCGGAACTGATACCTCTGGAAGAATCAGAAGATCAACATCTTCTGCCTCTGCGCTATTAAGCATCCCATAGAGTTTTGATTGCCGCCCGAAGCTCACGTTGGGGCTTTTGTCTTTGCGTACTGCAGCGACTATATCAGCTTCGGAAAGCTTCATATTTGCAATGCCTACCCGCAAACTTCCTTCATTGCTTCCGTTACCTATCCTGAAGCTTCCGACGTTGACGCCTCCAGAAGGCTCATATTTATAATCGACAGGAGCCTCGTTCCAAAGGTCCAGGCCTGCATAAATTTCAACTGAATTTTCCTGCCAAGAAGGCAGGCTTTCTCCTGACAAGAGGGCGCTATTCAAAGAGTGCAACTGCCATTCATCCAAGTGGATAAATCGAGGAGATAAGGAAATTCTGCTAGCCTCAACCTGAGAGTTTACGGCCTCTCTACAAGCCTTCTCGTCAGTAAGGTTTCCTTTGAAATTGGTAAAGTTAACTAAAGGCCAAGCTACGAGGTGGTGCCGAATAATGTTTGCTTGGCGTAGCACGACTACCTTTTTCGAAATGTTCTTAGATACTGCGAAACTTTGCAGGGCATTGCTCCTAAACTGCGTTTGCAGATCGTCAAGCGGTATGTCTAATAGCTCCTCAAGATCTCTTTCATATACTTCGACACTTAAAAGTCCGACACAGAGGCTAAGCGCTAACCTATTGTATTCTTTAAGGTCTCTTCTAAGCATTAAGCTGAGTAATTTGGGATTTCTAGTATGGGATGGCTCAGCAGAATCAAGAGAAAGGCGATCAATTTCCTCTTCTATATTGTTGAAAAAATCTATCACGAAGTCCTGTCGGTTCAGAATGACAGCGTATTGGTATACCTTCTCCCAGAGTCTGCTGAATTGCAGAGCATTGGTGCCTCGGAAGAATAATTTTATTTGTTGCAGGACTTGATCGGTTTGATCGAGCTTGCAAAGCCGGTGAGCAATCGTGTGAGATGATAGAAAGCGAGCCAGCTCTGTTTCGTTTTCCGCTAGGCCTACAATGCTTCTAAGCTTGTTCGCCGAACCGTCATACAGTACGTCGTACGCAAATTTGTTTAGGTCTGATTTTATGTGTTCATCGGGCAAAAACTTAAAGGCACTGCTGCGCTCATCAAGTTCTTTTTTGAACACTTCAAGTCCAGCTAAGCTATGTTCTTTGTCAAAGTAGTGAAGTATTAGCTTTTCATGCTGTACAGGCAGTTTTTTGTCTGCACTTATGAGTAGGTAGTTGCCGTTATCTTCGATGAGTAGCTTTGATAGATACCTAGAAATGAAACCACGGATGGGCGAGTTTGCGTCTAGCTTCGGACGCTTAAACACCAAAAGGATATCGTCCACATACCTGCCGTAGTATGCGGGCCGAACTTCGTCAGTAATCGCTTCGTCAAATCCTCTCAAGTACCAATTGGCGAGTACGCTCGATGATGCGAAACCAATAGGTAGGCCGCTTGCTTTGCAATGGGGGTGGGTTGCCTCGAGGCGAGGTTTCACCTTGCTCTGAAAGCGGCTGTATATCTCTTTAAGAAGAGTTGTTAAGGCATGCGCTGTATCTGCAATACCTTCATCTGCTCTATCATCGATTGCCTTTGTTACATCATCGAAGTTGAGATCGATGTTATAAAAAAATGACTGAAGATCGATCGAGAGGATGGCCACGTCGTCCCCTGAGCTGGCTGTTTCGGTAGCACAACTAATCGCTAAGTCTCTCCATGAGTTGTACTGCTCGATGTAGCGTTTAAACACTTCTCCCGGATGGTGGTTCTTGCATGCTCCTTCTGAGCTATCAATGAAGCGGATTGCTTGATCACTTAATCTGTTGCCGTAACAGTCTTTCGTCAGGTCAAGCTCTAGCAAAGGGCCTACTATTGATGCCCACATCATCTCTATGATGTGCAGCTCAGTAGGTGCGGAAATTAGGTAGTTAACTCTTTCCGTTGAGTAGCTTTCGGCACTACGCACGTTTGAAAGAAATAGCCCGACCTCACCATCTGTTTGCTTTGATCGTTCGACGGATTTTGGGAGCAGGTGGTAACCAATCTTGGAGAGCCAATTGGCGAACTCTGGCGTTTTGGATGGGCTGTCATTGGAAAGTACGCGGTGTAGCTCTGTAACATGTTCTTCAAAATCGTCGGATTCGAATTCGGCTACACGTTCTTTCAAGAATAAGTTCAGATTGTCGTGATATGCGTAGCTCTTTAAGAATAGGTAGGCCTGCAGAATTGAGTCTCTCTTCACATCCATGTAAGCAAATTCCTTGTCAGGTTGCCTGAGATTGTTCTTTATTGCGGTACGACTGAATCTACCAGACAGCCCTATCTACGCACAACGAAGCGGTCAGTTTAGAGATGATACAGGAATAGTGTTATGGATTGTTGTGGGCTAGTGCGCCATGAGTGCGCCTTTCTGAAAATAGTGGGCCTTGCCAGACTTGAACTGGCGACCGATCGATCATGAGACAAATGCTTTAACCAGCTGATATAAAAGCCATTTTTCATTTTAAAGGTAAACTCATGGAGAGTTTATCGTACATAGGTTTTACTTAACAACAGTAGATTATGAGTCACTAGGGGTAATGGCTAACTAACGACAAAGCTGAGTTAGAGGTAGGTGAATGTTTTGATATTGGTACTGTTTAAGGAACTGAGGAGATGAACTAGAAAGCACGAGCATAATGACACTTATACTGCACTTTCGGCAACATTATCTAATCACCACGCCCACTTAAGCCATTGATTTAATGGTCGGTGTGAGAGGATTCGAACCTCCGACCCCGTCCTCCCGAAGGACGTGCGCTACCAAGCTGCGCTACACACCGATCTGTACTGCCGTAGCATCGATAATAGAAAAATCGTGCTGCAATAACAACCGCAGCTTTCATCCGCCACAATGGCGGCTAACGCCCCCGCCCACCAAGCAGCCGCTTACTGCCGACACCGAATACAAACTTTCACCCTGTCGGCGCCTGTGGACTACATCTGTAACCAAAAATCGCTATAATCGCGCTCTTTTATTGCCTGCTGCACTGCAGTACCTGCTATTGGCCCCTGAACAGGGGATCTTGAAAATGGATTTTTACCCATGGATTTACAACTCCCTGCCCTGGCCTCACTGCTGTCGGTCTCCGGTGCCTCTTTCCTGCTGATTTTTCTGGCCGAGTTTGGCGATAAGAGCCAGTTGGTGTGCATGACGCTGGCGGCAAGGCACCGTCCCTGGCCGGTGC
>SDWK01000614.1 GCA_004195335.1 Shewanella sp. | reverse complement strand
ACCTATTTTAGGCTTAACACCATAGAGAAAAGAGGGTATCACTCCATTGTGCAAAATTCAGCGCTCTTGTCTAGGAAAGTCGTCTGAAATAAAAAATAATTAATCTTGAAGTCATGCCTGGATCATCGATGAACTTAACCAAGCAGTGCTCTAGGCTTGCACAAACTGTTCTCGGTCACCCAACCAGCGATGCACAATAGCATCGACATTGTCTGGCGCTTGCTGCATAAGGTGAACAGCCAGTTTTTGAATGTGAGGAATGAGGGCCTGGTCTCTGATGAGATCGGCGATTTTCATGTCGGCAATCCCCGTTTGCTTTGTGCCTAAGACCTCTCCCGGACCTCTAATTTCAAGATCTTTTTGGGCGATGATAAAGCCATCGTTGCTGTCTCTTAGTACACCGATTCGTTTAGTGGCACTGATCGAAAGCGGGGCTTTATACATCAGGACACAATGACTCGCCACAGAGCCTCGGCCAACACGCCCTCTGAGCTGATGCAGCTGGGCTAAACCTAATCGCTCTGGGTTTTCAATGATCATCAAGCTGGCGTTGGGCACGTCGACGCCGACTTCGATGACCGTCGTGGCGACTAACAGATTTAAATTTCCTGCCTTGAACTCGGCCATAATGGCTTGCTTCTCGGCAGACTTCATGCGGCCATGAACCAGACCGACCTTGAGCTCGGTGAGCATGCGTTTAAGCTCTTCGGCGGTATCTTCAGCAGCCTGGCACTCAAGTACCTCTGATTCTTCAATCAAGGTGCAGACCCAATAAGCCTGTCTGCCATCGTTAGTGGCTGCTTGTCTGACTCTTTCGATCACCTCGTTGCGTCTCGAGTCCGATACGGCCACGGTAGCAACGGGGGTTCGTCCTGGCGGCAGTTCATCAATCACCGAAGTATCTAAGTCTGCATACGCTGTCATCGCTAATGTGCGTGGAATAGGCGTTGCGGTCATGATCAATTGATGGGGATGGAATCCTTGAGCTATCCCTTTTTCCCTAAGCCCTAAACGTTGATGCACGCCAAATCTATGTTGTTCATCTATGATGATCAATGCCAGTTTATTAAAGGCGACCTTCTCTTGAAAGATGGCGTGAGTACCAATCACCATGTTGGCTTCGCCACTGCTAATATCAGCCAGAGATTGCTCTCTTGCTTTGCCCTTTAACTTACCCGCCAACCAGCCAACTTTTAGTCCCAGGGGCTCAAACCATTGAGTGAAATTCTCGACATGCTGCTCCGCAAGGAGCTCGGTCGGTGCCATCATGGCGACCTGATAACCATTTTCAATCGCCTGCAGCGCGGCTAAGGCGGCGACTAAGGTTTTTCCTGAGCCAACATCGCCCTGTACCAGGCGCATCATAGGAAATGGCTTCTCCAGATCCGTTGAAATATCTATTCCGACGCGTTGTTGGGCACCTGTGGGCTTAAAAGGGAGCGATTTCAAAAATGGATTAAGCAATTGGCCCGAAGCAGGCATCGAGACAGCCTTGTCTCTATTGCTGCGTTGACGCAGCTTCAACATACTCAGGTTATGGGCTAGCAACTCCTCTTGAATTAACCTTTGTTGCGCTGGGTGAGTGCCTTGCTCTAATTCAAATAGGTTGACGCCGTTATGAGGTCGATGCAACAGCATTAAGGCATCTTTTAAGCTCAAGTTATTGGGCTGAAGTTGAGGCGGTATCAACTCCTGAAGGCCTCCACTTTCAAGCAGCGTTAAGGCTTGCTCCGTTAGCTTTATCCAGCTGGCCTGCTTGAGGCCTTCGGTAGTCGGATAGACTGGCGTGAGGGTATCACTCAAGGGAAGATCATTACTGGACTGTACCAGCTGATATTCTGGATGAATGATCTCAGCCTGATGATTACCACGGCGAATTTCACCATAGGCTCGAATGGTTAATCCATTCTCTAATCCATTTTTTTGGGCAACAGAGAAGTTGAAGAACCTGAGGGTGAGACTGCCGGTGTCATCTCTCACGGTACAGGTCAGCATACGCTTGCGGCCCTGAATGATTTGACTGGATTGAATGACAGCTTCGATTGTACCGTAGCTACCAGGATAAAGTGAGGCGATGGGATAGATTTGGGTGCGATCTTCGTAACGTAGAGGCAGGTGAAACAGCAGATCTTGTACCGTATGAATGCCAAGCTTAGCCAAGCGTTCGGCCATCTTCTTGGCAACGCCTTTGAGCTCAGTTACGGGAACAAGGTCGAGTCTATTCACTCACAATACCAATCTGATTAGTTGAGTGTAATCGCCGGGATAATACTCAATCACTGTGTTTATATACATATACTATCAGATAAACAGGCTATAGCAATCTTATACCCGTTTTGCTCCGGATGATATCTGGGAGGGGGGGCCGTTAAAAGCCTGACGGTTTATAGCCAGCCTTTTTGCCTTGCGATGCGCGCAGCATCGATTCTGTTCGATGCATGAAGTTTACTGATGGCTTCAGAAATATAGTTTCGTACCGTACCTTCGGCGATAAACAGGGTTGTTGCTATCTCAGCCGTAGAGAATCCTTCACTGGCGAGCCTCAGTGCTTTTCTCTCCTTATCGTTGAGGGGATCGCTTTCTCCGATGGCCATGATGGCGAGTTCGGGGTCTATGACACGTTTACCCGCCATCACCTGCCTTATTCCCTGTATCAGGCTATCCGATGGGGCGTCTTTGAGCAGGAAGCCTCCGACGCCGGACTCGATAGCTCGCTTGATGTATCCGGCTCTACCAAATGTCGTGAGTATGATGATCTTAATAGGGTTATCTTGCTTTTGGCACCATTGGGCCAGCTCAAGTCCGGTCAGGCCCGGCATCTCAATATCGGTAAGCAGCAGATCGAATGTGGCTGTTTTTAACAGTGACAGGGCTTCATCGCCATCACAGGCCTGTGTTATCTCAAACTCTCCGTCCAGGCTCAGCAGCGCCGCGAGTGCCCCTCTGACCATAGCCTGATCTTCGGCGAGTAAAATTTTCATCAGCTTTGCACTCCGGACATCTGTTTTTGTTCTTCAGGCATAGGCAGCGTGATGGTAAAACAGCACTGCTGTTCCAGACTATAATCCAGCTGGCCCTGAAACTCGCTCAGACGCTCTCTTATTCCATTCAATCCATTTCCCTCGGTGACGGTTTGTGGCGTTCCGTTATCGGTGACTGAGATATTTATCTCATCCGTAAGCCGCTCAAATGCTATAACACAGTGGTTAGCCTGACTGTGACGGATGACATTGTTGCAAAGTTCGGTCAGGCTCAGTATAAGCTGAGTTTCCAGTGTTGAGGGCAGAGTCGGGAGTTCCCCCTCCAGACTGACACTCAGCCCTTTATCCCTGAGGGTCTGACATAGCTGCATCACGCTGGCAGCTAATCCTTTATGCTTATAGTCTGAGACCGTTTGACGTATCTGAGTCAGACTATCGCGGGCGATCTCATTTAGCTCTCTCAATTGAACCCTCGCTTGTTCTACCTCATCCTTTGCCAGAAGTTTTTCCGCCAACTCGGCCTTCAGAGAGATACTAGAAAGGTTATGTCCCATGATATCGTGAAGATCCCTCCCGATACGTTCCCGTTCTAACATGGTTGCTAACTGGCTTATCTCGGATTCACTTTGCTGCTGGCGACATTTTGCTTCGACGCGTTTTCGTTCTGCCACCCCAAGCAAGCCTACGCCTACGATAAGCAATCCTCCGTAGAGAACGAAGAAATATGGATTGATCCCGAGGAGTAGCGAGAGTGCTGTGAAGAGCGTTAGAAATGCCAGAAGACTGAAGAAGGCAGTTCTGAGGGAGTAATAGAAACCAATAAAGAAGCCGGCGAAGGTAAAAAGAGCGAGTGAACCTGCATTGATCGGGGTGATCAGCGTGCCCAAGGCTATCATAGCGAGAATAGGGTAAACCGCTTTCTGTTTCGGGCTGCGATAGGCCAGGAAATAACAGTAAATAAAAGGGATTAAGATCAGTAAGCTTACCCCTATTTCCCACAGTGGCATATCATTGATAAAAACTGGGATAAAATAGAAAACCAGGTTAATCAAATAGATCCAGGCAAGCTTATCTTCGGTCGTCTTTCGCCCGACTTCCGGCATGATTATTATG
>SDWK01000232.1 GCA_004195335.1 Shewanella sp. | reverse complement strand
TGTTGTCAGTGTTTATTCCGGTCAGTACTGGCATGTCCTGCCTAGGGACCTGGCCAGCTATTGCAAGGGATGTAGGGTGGGGATTTCGCACAGGAAAGCAGGAGGGGAAAAGATTGAGGTTGGTCGGTCTACCTGTCTGTCTGACCTATCGCCTGCTTGCAATTGACAGAGACGGGAGTTTCCTTGTGGGGAGGTCAGTTGAGCAAGGAGTTGGCACCTGACCTTGATCAGGTAATTATTGAAATGTAGCGAATCAGCATTAAATCAACCGGAAAGTGAGCGGATGCTATGTTTGGGTCGTTGCACATAAAGGCACTTCAAGTTCTCGAATTGTGGCAGCAGAAAGGGTTGTGGGAAGCTGTCAAATTCAGTGTTTTTGTAACCAAGGTTGCGGTTCCCGTTGAGATGGATCTCGTTAACTTCAAGCCGCCCAATGATCGCTTTAAAGAAAAAGGGATGGAGCTTATAGATGTCAGTCTGGAGAACTTCAAGCCCGGTAATTACTTTTTCCCGGTTAAAAGCCGCCGGGAGAAGATTAGACGGAATCTGGGGAAAGGCTACCGGGCCTTCCTCTTGCTGGATGGTAGAGATGTGATCGGAGATCTCTGGTACGTCATCTCGGATGATGGGATGTCGAAAGTTGTTCATCCTGATGTGAGTATGTTCAATCTGAATCTCGGCCCCGAGGATGTCTATATGTATGATCTTTATATTACTCAGGAACGGAGACAGGAGGTCGGTTCAAACAACCTTTTGGGGAGTGCCCTTGATAGTTTGAAGAGGCGAGGATACCGGAAAGCTTTCGGATTTTTTGAAACCGATAACATCCCTGCTCTCTGGATGCACCGGCTTTTAGGCTATCAAGAATTGCCAAGGTATGTATTGAGACGGTTTTTGTTCTTCCGATCAGCCACGCTCAAGGTTAAGTCAGTTCTCTAGGTTTAGAAGGAGTCATCATGAGCAATCATGATATTAGCCGGTGCTTCTTATGAGCGTACTGGAACTTGTGGGCCTTTTGGTGGTTGAGAATTATCGCCACGCTCGATAAGGCAGGCATCTGCACGTAAAGGTGGGTTTTGTCGAAATATGCCGTAAGCTTGAAGCCATATTCAGATTTGGAGAGAGGAGAGCCTCATGAGTAGGGATAAGATCATCGACTCAATCAGGGAATTTTTTGAGACGGATCTACTTAAAAGAAGCCAGGTCGATCACGTAAGTAATAACGATAACGTGATCTCCGCCGGGATTGTTGATTCCCTTGGAATTGTCATGATTATTTCCTATCTGGAGAACGCTTTCTCCGTAGAAATTGATGATTCAGACTTGGTTATGGAGAATTTTGAAACAATAGAATCCATCGCGACATTTGTGGAGAATTTCAAGAATCGATAGGGGTGATTCCCAGGAGGTGGATATGGAAACCAATAATATCCCCATGGTGGAAAACAGAAAAGCTCTTTTGCCCAAGGTTTATGGCGATACTCCGTCGTTTCTTGGCTCCGAGGTGGTTAATGGCAAGGGGGTTGGCCCCGGGTACGATGTGATTTTTGCGGGTGTTCCATGGGAGGGCACCATCACTTGGGGGTCTATTACCGGCTGCGAATTAGCGCCTCGTTCAATACGGCACGCTTCGGCACGCTATGGCGGTTTCTTACCTGAGTACGGAATCAATATATTCGACTATCTTAAGCTTGGTGACATCGGGGATGTTCCGGTCAATATAAATTCCCCAGCGGAGACCATGGATAATGTTTTTAAGCAGATGGATAAGATTTATAAAAACAAAAGTATTCCGTTTGTTTTAGGAGGCGATCACTCATTTACCCCGGAAATCATTAAGGCCTTAAGTGGAAACAGTAGCGAAAAGGTTGGCGTTATCCATTTTGACTCCCATTTCGATAATTTGCCAAGCTTTGGTGCAGACAGTTTCCCGCGCTGCGGCCCAATCCATAGGATCGCAAATCTAAGCAATGTGGACGGCCGAAATATAGTTCAAATAGGGATCCGGGGGCCTCGGAATTCAGTCACGCAAAAAAGGTACGCCGATGAGATGGGCGCAAAAGTTTACACCATAAGGGATGTTCGCGCGCTGGGCATTGAAACCGTGATTGAGGAGGCTATTCGTATCGCACGCGAGGGCACCGAATGTTTTTATGTGACGATCTGCAGTGACTGCATTGACGCCGCATTCAATCCCGGTGGCCCGGCAGATTTCAATGGCATGTTCCCCGGCGAACTTTTTTCAGCGCTCTATTCGCTTGGTGAGGCAGGGATGGCAGGGATGGATTTCGTAGAGGTCTATCCAAATCAGGATCCCAATTCTTTTTCCTCTCATTTAGCGTCCTGGGCAATTGTTCATGCGTTGGCAGGGCTTGCCTCCCGACGGAAGCGCAACCTTGCTCTGATGGGCTAGGGGGCCTATGGGGTTTTTACCTGGAGAGATGAACCACGGTTGATGTCTGTCCTGCGAGGTGTGGCATTGCCGATTGATAGCAGAAGGGGTTTGGACATGGATTTTTCTCTGAATGACGACCAGATCAGAATCAAGAAATCTACCATTGAATTTGCCCAAAAGGAACTGAATGAGGATGTTCAGATACGCGAAAGAAACTCGGAATTTTACTATAAGGGATGGGATAAGTGTGCGGAGTTCGGAATTTTTGGACTTCCCATGCCTGAAAAATACGGTGGCCTTGGGCTTGATCTGTTAACCACTGTGTTTGCCATGGAAGGGCTGGGGTATGGATGTAGAGACAGTGGGTTGCTTTTCTCCATCAATTCCCATATGTGGACCTGTTTGGGCCCTCTGTTGAATTTTGGAACCGATGAGCAGAAGCAAAAGTATCTGCCGGGCCTGATATCGGGGGCGCTGCGGGGCGGGCATGCCATGACCGAACCCAATTCCGGCTCTGATGCTTTTGACAGCAAAGCAAAAGCAGTTAAAAGAGGGGATAAATACATCCTCAATGGCAGTAAGATTTTTATAACAAACGCTCCTATCGCCGATGTTCTACTTGTGTTTGCAGCGACAGATTCGAGTAAGGGTTATGCCGGATTTACCGTTTTTTTGGTTGAAAAACACTTTCCCGGGTTTTCGATTGGGAGTTCTTTGGATTTGATGGGACTCAAAACAAGTCCAATAGGTGAGGTTGTTTTGCAGGATTGTGAGGTGCCTGAGGAGAACGTTCTAGGTTCAGAGGGGATGGGAGCCATCATTTTTAATTCTGAGATGGAAATGGAGAGGGGCTGTTTGTTTGCCACCCATTTAGGTGCCATGCAAAAAGATCTGGAAGACTGTATTGAGTACGCAAACCTCAGGGTTCAGTTTGGTAGTTCAATAGGTAAATTTCAGTCGATAGCCAATAAGATAGCAAATATGAAGGTCAAAATTGAGCTAGCGCGAAATATGATTTACAGGGTTGCCTGGATGAAGTCAAAAGGTAAAAGGGCAACCATTGAATCGGCAATAGCAAAACTTTTTATCAGTGAGAGTTACGTTGAAAACTGTCTAGAGGCAATACAGATTCACGGTGCGTATGGGTATTCAACGGAAATGCACTTTGAAAAAAACTTGAGAGACTCGATTGGTGGGAAAATTTACTCAGGAACATCAGAAATACAAAGGAATATTATCTCCTCTTTTATGGGTTTGTAGCAAACAAGAATAATGCATGAGAGGTTTTATGGATATCTACTTGCTCCAACATTTGTTGTTGCACTCGTCAATGAAATATCCAGAACGTACAGCGGTCTCTTTTGGCGGGCATTCCTTAACCTATGCCGAACTAAATGATGAGAGTGATCGTTTCGCCGAGATCCTCTCTGAAAACGGAGTGGGGGGCGGTGATCGAGTCGGTTTGCTTTTTGATAAGTCCATCGAAGCCCTTATCAGCCTTTTGGGTATTCTGAAGTCAGGGGCAGCTTATGTCCCGATTGATCCTTCAGGCCCGAGAAAACGGACGGAATATATAATTAAAAACTGCCAGATGAAGTTTGTTGTGACCTCAACGGCCTATGCCAATCAGCCGTTCTTAAATGAAGGAGAGGAAGGTCGTATTGGGATGAGCTTTGTTTGGGAAGATGATGGCAGTATATATAAAAAGCG
>SDWK01001012.1 GCA_004195335.1 Shewanella sp. | reverse complement strand
ATCCACAGTGAAGCGCACATCATCAGTCTCATTGATTGATTCACATTGGGTCATCTGTCTTCAGCCTTTACATTATTATTCAAGATTAACGTCTTCATGTCCCAGGCACCTCTTGCGTCAGCAACGCTCGGCACACGATCCACAGTGAAGCGCACACCATCAGTCTCATTGATTGATTGACATTGGGTCATCTGTCTTCAGCCTTTACATTATTATTCAAGATTAACGTCTTCATCTCTCAAGCATCTCTTGAGTCAGCAACGCTCGACGCAAGCGGATCATTCGATTGCAGCTTTTACGTTATTCAAGGTGAATTTTTTCATGTCCCAGGCGCCTGTAGGACAACGCTCGGCACACAATCCACAGTGCAGACACACATCTTCATCCTTGATCATCAAATGGCCCGTCTTCAGCGGGGCTGATACAAAAAGTTCCTGTTCGGGGTTAATCTCACTGACCCTGAGCCTATTCACGACTATAGGGTCTCGAACCTCTGTCCCCTCGGCCTGAGCCGGGATAAAGTTAATGCAATCCACCGGGCAGACATCTTCACAGGCTGAGCATTCGATACAGATATCTTCGCTGAAGATGGTATGAACATCGCAGTTTAAACAACGGTGAGCTTCATCGAGCGCGAGTTTTTCGTCGTAACCCAGTTCGACCTCACTCGCCAACGCCTTTATCGCCTCTTGCCAATCGAGACGGGGGACGCCATAACGTCCATCCAGCATTATCTTATTGTGGTAGCTCCATTCATGAATGCCCATCTTCTGGCTGACAAGATTAAATGTACTCTCAGGACGATCCAGCACAGGGTCTTTACCATTACATAGCAGGTCGATGGAGATGGCAGCCTTGTGTCCGTGGGCCACGGCGGTAATGATATTCTTAGGGCCAAAGGCGGCGTCACCACCAAAAAAGACCTGAGGTAAAGTAGATTGCAATGAAGCCTCATCTAACACAGGCTGTTGCCATTGATTAAATTCGATTCCAATATCTCGCTCTATCCAGGGGAAGGCATTATCTTGTCCAATTGCGATTAAGACGGCATCGCATTCCATCATCACAGTATTGCCCGTTGGCGTTAACGTCCGCTTCCCCTTCTCGTCATAACTGGACTTAAGCTCCTCGAACAACACCCCCTTAAACTCCCCCTCTTCCATGATGAACTCTAGCGGCGTGTGATTTGGAATGATCTCTATCCCTTCCTCGGCGGCATCACTTTTCTCCCAGGGAGAAGCCTTCATGGTCTCGAAGGTCGAACGTACCACCACCTTTACCTGTTTGCCTCCCAAGCGTTTAGCGGTTCTACAGCAGTCCATGGCGGTGTTACCTCCCCCCAGGACAATGACTCGTTCACCGATGTTGTGGGTATGACCAAAGGCAACACTGGCTAACCAGTCTATTCCCAGAGTGAGATGCTCCTTTGCTTCCTCGCGACCCGGTATCCTTACATCCCGACCTTTAGGTGCCCCGGTGCCCACAAAAACCACATCAAATATCTCTTTCAACATAGCTTTCATGCTATCTATGCCAACGCCAAAACGAACCTTAAGTCCCATCTGCAGAATCAAATCCAGCTCTTCATTGAGAACGGTTTCGGGTAAGCGAAACGCCGGAATTTGACTTCGCATCATGCCACCAGCCTGCAGGTCACGTTCAAATAAGGTGATCTTGTAACCCAATGGCAGTAGATCCCTAGCAACCGTCAAAGACGCGGGGCCAGCACCAATAAGGGCGATATGTTTACCATTCTTCTTTCGGGGGATCTCCGGCAACAGAGACTGTATCTCCCCTTTATAATCCGCAGCCACTCGCTTCAGTCGGCAGATGGCTACCGGCTCCTCTTCTACGCGTCCTCGACGACAGGCAGGCTCACAGGGACGGTCACAGACTCGACCTAAAATGCCGGGAAAGACATTTGATTCCCAGTTAAGCATATAAGCTTGGGTGTATTTTCTGTCGGCAATCAGACGAATATATTCTGGCACTGGCGTGTGGGCAGGGCAGGCTTGTTGGCAGTCAACCACGTTGAGAAAGTGTCGGTAATTGGAAGTATCTGTTTTTTTCAAAGTAACAACCTTGGTTAATTACAGAGCAATTTTCCTGTATGTTTAATGTACATCATAATGTCGAGCAAAGAACATTTTTTTGTTATTTTCCAGCCTTGTACTGGAGCAATCTTGAAGCAAGGTTCCAATAGATGATAAGAGTGACGCATTTAGCTGACGTGTGAATGACAATGAGCAAGCAACTTAGCCCTATTAAACCCAAGCCAATGAAGCCAGCCATACAATCAGACCCCTTATGTCTTCAATCGACCCAGCTGCTCATGTTGTGATTTCACTAAATCGGCCAAGTTAGTACTGCTGTCCAGGGCTTCCCCGGCAAGCCTGGCAAGATCGGATGCGGAATCTGAGATACCGGTTATATTCTTATTAACCTCTTCGGTGACGGCACTTTGCTCCTCTGCCGCAGTGGCAATATGGGTAACCTGGCTCGAGACCTCATCTATCTGTGCCACCATGGCATTAATTGAGGCTAACGCCTCCTCAGTTTGAGCCACGGCCTGTTGGGCTTTTTCTGCACCACTGTCTATCACATTAGAGGCACTACTCACCTCCATCTGCAGAGAGCTGATCAACTTAGTAATATCATCCGTAGAGATTTGGGTTTTAGAGGCCAAGGCTCTCACTTCGTCGGCAACCACCGCGAAGCCTCGCCCTTGCTCTCCAGCTCTAGCGGCCTCGATAGCGGCATTAAGCGCGAGTAAGTTTGTCTGCTCTGCGATTGAACGGATAACCTCAACAATTGAGCTGATATTATGACTGCTTGTCGACACTCTACCTACCGCCTCTTTAGCCTGCAGAGACTCATCAGACATGGTCGTCACATACTTCATGGCCGTCATCAGGCTATGCTCACTTTGTTTCACATTCTGCGACATCGCATCGGTTTCCATCGCGGTCTGCTCCGAGGCTTTAGCCACTTCCAGTGCCGTAGCGCTCATTTGATTCACCGCAGTCACCACACTTTCTATCTCACCGTATTGGACATTGACACTGTCTCGGGTTTGCTGCGCAATATTGGCAACGGTTAGGCTTTCCTGTTGTGACTGGCTTGCCAATTGTTTGAGCTCAATGATTAACAACCTGAGTTTAGTGAGAAATGCATTAAACCCTTTGCCTAAGGCTATCAATTCAGCATGTGACTCGACCTCAATAGATTGAGTTAGATCGCCCTCCGCACTGGCAAGGCTTTCGACTCTCGATTGGATCATTCTAAGTGGTGATATGATGCTGCGGATCACCAGCCAGATACTGAAAACGGCCACGACCGACACGATGGCACCTAAGGTGAGCTGTAGACTTCCCAATGATTGGGCCATCGCCCGCATATTTTCATCGAGTACCATAGCCCCCTTAAACGCTTCCTCCCTCGGCACTTCAATCACCAGTGACCAGATGCTGTCGGACAGTGGGATATCGATGGGATAGGCGACCGCTATCTCATCATCATTTTCAAAATATTTATCTCCCTTGTGCAGGCTCTGCAACCTTGAGGCTAAATCGGCATTCATCGCCTCTTTAAGTGGTCTGGCTTTCTTATCATAGTGACTCGCCGCAACAATTAACCCTTTGCTGCTCAGTAGTGTTACCTTCGCCTTGCCCTGATACAGCTCATCAGATAACTCTTTTATCAATTTTTGAAATATCGGCAGATTAAGATCGACACCGACTAAGCCGGTAAATTGACCATTTTTTAATACCGGTACAGTCAGAGATGTCATCAAGGCGTTATGACCCGGTGTCACCTCATACAGATAGGGCTCCATTAAACAGGGACGTTTATTATCCTTGGCGCACAGATACCATTCGGCTTCGCGAATGCCGAATTCATTCAGTGTCGTTTTATATTTTTCTTCGGCATCATCCACCGTTTCCTGAGAGACACTACCATCGTCGTTCCGCACGAAATATAACTCTAAACTGCCAGCCCCCAATACACTGTGACTCGCTCCCGCTAGATATTGAGCGTCATTACCATCGAAGCCATTGGCTTCAAATTGCGCATACATAGATGACAGCTGACTGTTCTTCTTTAACACGGCAGCTACACTGATCTCCAGGCCTTCCCGCGTTAAATGCTCAGTCCCCGAAGATTGCTCTATGGTTGCCGCAAACGAGTATGGAATGCGGTAAGCTTCATTAATAAATCCCGCTATCATCTCACCATACTCACCGGCTCTGGCTTCCAGTTTTGCTCTGGTCTCCTGATGGAGCACGTCCTGCACTTCCCTGGCTATCTCTGTATTCTTGCTACTCAAGGCCCACCATAAGGTGATGGATAATATAGCCACAATCGCCAAAAATAATGCTGAGGTGATCCAAAGTAATTTAGTACTGATGGGCAAGTGTTTCATTTTTTCTCCAAAAGAGAGCGATGTTCTGGCCAATTAAATGCGGTCCAATTAGCGGATGAATTAACCTAGGAATTAAGATGCGATATTATTAAAAATAGCAGGCTTGAGAAGGAGTGCCATAACTAAGCGGATTTTTTGAATGAATTATTAAGCTTTTGATTTTTTTGAGGGAAGAATGTGCCCGGACAAGGAGTCCAGGCACATAGATATGAGAATTTATCAGATTCCGAATTTATCCCTCATGGTGTAATACCAGGCCCCGATGGCACTAAAGGGAACTTTAAACATGTGTCCACCAGGAAATGGATAATGAGGCAAGCTGGCAAAAGCATCGAACCGGGTCGCTTGTCCATGTATCGCTTCGGCCAATATCTTTCCTGCCAGATGAGTATAAGTCACGCCGTGCCCACTGCAGCCCTGTGAATAGTAGATGTTATCGCCAATTCGACCCACCTGTGGCAGACGTGAGAGTGTCAGCAAGAAGTTTCCCGTCCAGGTGTAGTCAATTTTCACATCTTTAAGCTGAGGAAATGTCTCCAACATTTTCGGACGGATGATCGCTTCAATATCGGCAGGATCCCGTGCACCATATACCACGCCACCACCATAGATGAGGCGCTTATCCCCCGACAGCCTGAAATAATCGAGCAGATAGTTACAATCCTCGACACAATAATCTTGAGGTAACAAGCTCGCCGCCAACTCATCACTGAGTGGCTCAGTGGTTACCACCTGAGTACCACAAGGCATAGACTTAGCCTGCAGTTGTGGCATCAATCCATTCAGATAGGCATTGCCCGCCACCACCACGAACTTGGCCTTTACCGAACCTTTGGCGGTGTGTACCACCGGGCTATCGCCCTGCTCGACTTTAATCACCGCCGAGTCTTCAAATATTTTTCCGCCCAATGACTCGACCGCATGCGCTTCCCCTAAGGCAAGATTTAACGGATGAATATGTCCACCGCTCTTGTCGAGCAAACCACCGACATAGTGCTCAGAGCCGACGACGGAACGGATCCCTTTGCCATCGAGTAGCTCCAGATGTCCCATGTGACCGTGCTTCTCCCACAGCGTTTTTTGTGCCTCGAGATGACCCATCTGCTTGGGGTTTATCGCGGCAAATACACCACCATTTTTAAGGTCGCACTGAATATTATACTTGTGGATCAATTCTTTGATTATGCGCGAGCCTTCGAAAGCCATCTCGCCAAACAACTTGCCGCTCTCTTTACCGACAGTTTTTTCAATCGAGTCAATATCACGGCTGAAGCTATTCACAATCTGGCCACCGTTGCGGCCCGATGCGCCCCAGCCAATACGCGCGGCTTCTAATACTGTGACACTAAAGCCACGCTCTAACAGGTGTATTGCCGTCGATAGCCCGGTATAACCGGCGCCAATGATACAAACATCGGCCTCGATATTGTCTGCTAATTGAGCACGTTCAACTTTATCGTTTGCTGAAGCTGCATAATAGGATTCTGCGTGAGGTACACTGCTCATTTCTCTGCCCTACCTTCTTATCTGTTTGGCCATACAGTCTGCCTCTATCTTCTTACCTGAGGCTTTACTATTGAAACCAAGTTATATGGATAAGCGTGCCGAACCATTGACGGTTAACATAACGGCACACTTACTTACTCTTACTGAACTTCTTTATCTCCCTCTAAGCCCGTTACATAGCTGGCGGAAGGCCCTTCTTGTCACTCTTGCGAGCAAAGTACCAGGAGATAAATGCAATCAGGGAAACCGTTAAAATAATCAAGGTCGCCAAGGCATTTATCTTAGGTGACACTCCCATACGTACAGAGGAGAACACCACCATCGGCAGAGTAGTAGCACCCGGTCCCGATGTGAAACTGGCGATCACTAAGTCGTCCAATGAGAGGCTGAATGACAGTAACCACCCCGCCATCAAAGAGGGTGAGATCATAGGAACCGTAATATAGAAAAAGGTCTTCAACGGTGTAGCCCCCAGATCTTGAGCCGCTTCCTCAATAGATTGATCCAGTTCTCGAAGACGCGCCGATACCACCACTGCGACGTAAGCGGCACAGAAGGTCGAATGCGCAAGCCATACCGTCAACATCCCCCGCTCAGCTGGCCAACCAAAAGTGTCTGCCATATGCACAAACAGCAGCAGCAATGACAAACCGGTGATCACCTCAGGCATAACCAGTGGCGCAGTGATCATGCTCGACAGCGTCGTCTTACCCCATGAGCGTGAGAACCGAGTCATCACAAATGCCGCCATAGTCCCGAGTACCACAGCCGTACATGAGGCAAAAAATGCCACTCGTAAACTGGTCCACACGGCATCTAATATTTGCTGATCACGAAACAGTTCGCCGTACCATTTAGCGGAGAATCCTCCCCAAACGGTCACCAGTTTCGACTCGTTAAATGAGTAGAAGATTAAGATAAACATTGGGACATAGAGGAAGAACATTCCAGCCCAAAGCATGATGGTAGAAAAACTTAACTTATCCTTTAGGCTACTCATGCGTCTTTCTCCATACTTCTGGCCTGATAACGGTGGAACAAGGTTATCGGAATGATCAATAGAACCAACATGACGATGGCGAGCGAAGAGGCCACCGGCCAGTCGCGGTTATTGAAGAACTCCTGCCATAACACCTTACCTATCATCAGCGAATCCGGACCGCCGAGCAGCTCAGGAATAACAAACTCACCGACCACAGGGATAAAGACCAACATAGAGCCGGCAATCACGCCCCCTTTAGACAGCGGAAGGGTGACTTTCCAAAACGTATTCAGACTTCGGGAACCCAGATCCGATGCAGCCTCTAACAAGCTGCCATCAAGCTGAGAAAGCGTGGCATACAGCGGCAAGATCATAAACGGAAGATAGCTATAGATGATGCCGATATAGACCGCAAAATTGGTGTTCAGCATCTGAATAGGTTCACCGATAACCCCCAGCCAGAGCAGTAAATTATTGATCAAGCCATTGTTACTCAATATCCCCATCCAGGCGTAAACCCGAATAAGAAAAGAGGTCCAAGATGGCAGCATCACTAAGAGGATCAGCAAGGTTTGCTGTTGTTTTGGCGCCCTAGCAATCGCATAAGCCATAGGATAGCCAATAAAGAGGCAGCCTAAGGTCGTTATACAGGCCATTTTCAATGAGCCCAGATAGGCATAGATGTAGAGGCTGTCATCGAAAATGAGCAGGTAATTACCTATGTTCAGCAGGATCTGTAAAGATTCATCGGCGTAATTGAACAGTGACTCATAAGGCGGAATGGAGATGGCGGCCGTAGAAAAACTAATTTTAAGAACGATAGCGAATGGCAGTGCGAAAAAGAGTAATAACCAGAAATAGGGCACCCCTATCGTCCAGCATTGGCCTTTTGGTAATCTAAACTTCAATGGTTTTTTCATGATATGTCCTCCTATGATCTGAGGACCACACCGCTGGTGGCCTCCCAACTGATGAAGACCTTGTCTTTCCATGTCGGAGGATCGGAGCGTCTATCCCGGTTAGTCATCACCGACTGAATAACCTGATCGTTAAGCAGGCGGATATAATAGACAGAGATGCCACCTAGGTAGGCAATATCCTCTACCTCACCACGACACCAGTTATATTCATTTTGTGGTTGTTCACGACTGATGCGGGCTTTTTCTGGTCTCACGGCTAACCAGACCTTCTTATCTTCCACGTTGGTCGATACGCCGTGGCCAATATAGAATTGCTGCTCCAGCTTTGGCGACTCGATGATGGCATGATCCGCTTCATCGACAACAATCTCACCTTCAAATAGGTTAACAGACCCGATAAACTCGGCCACCATTCGAGATGACGGACTCTCATAGATATCCATAGGAGAGCCGGTTTGGGCTATCCAGCCCTCGTTCATGATAGAGATGCGTTCGGCCATGGTCATCGCCTCTTCTTGATCGTGCGTGACCATCACACAGGTAACGCCCACCGCTTCAAGAATATCGACCACTTCTAACTGCATCTGAGTGCGCAGCTTCTTATCCAGTGCCCCCATTGGCTCATCGAGCAGGAGTAACTTAGGACGCTTCGCCAACGAACGGGCTAATGCGACACGTTGACGTTGACCACCGGAAAGTTGAGCTGGCTTACGCTTGGCATACTGCTCCATATGCACCAGCTTAAGCATCTCTTTAACACGGGAGGTGATCTCACTCTTAGACAATTTATCTTGCTTCAAACCAAATGCGATATTCTGCTCCACCGTCATATGGGGAAACAGGGCATAGGATTGAAACATCATGTTGATTGGACGTTTGTGAGGTGGCATATCGGTAATGTCTTCACCGTCCAGATAGATGCGGCCCTCTGAGGGCTTTTCGAATCCCGCCAAGATGCGCAGCAGTGTCGACTTACCGGAACCGGAACCACCTAAAAGGGCAAAGATCTCCCCTTCATTGATGTTTAATGAAACATCATCGACGGCGCGAACGTCATCGAATAATTTACTGATCCGCTCAATCTTAAGCAGGACTTTTCCATGCGTCTTTGTTTTTGGTTTATTGGTGACGCCCGAGGTACTAGCCATATAACTTCTCCACAAAAGGTGCCAAATCTACAGGCACCTACGGCAATTTAAACATGTTGAAAGGTAAAACGGGGGCAAGATTGACTTGCCCCTCGGGGAGTTTTAGTAACCTGATTTGACCTTGGTCCAGACTCGAGTCAGTGCACGCTGTGCCTTCATCGGGCGAACTTCCCCCACATAAAGACGCTTTAATACCTCGTCACTCGGATAGATACCGGGATTGTTACGGATCTCTTCGTCAACCAACTCCTGCGCCGCAGCATTTGGATTGGCATAAGAGACATAGTTCGAGATAGGGGCTATCACCTCAGGACGAAGCAGGTAGTTGATAAAGGTGTGAGCATTGCTCACGTTCCCAGCATCGGCGGGAATAGCTAACATATCAAACCAGAGGTTTGCGCCCTCTTTTGGTATCGAGTAACCAATAACGTGGCCATTTTTAGCTTCTTCTGCACGGGTTGCCGCCTGCAAAATATCGCCGGAATAACCGACTGCAACACAGAGATCGCCATTAGCAAGATCGGTAATGTAACGTGATGAGTGGAAATAGGTGATATGCGGACGTATGGCCTCTAACACTTCACTGGCTCGCTTAAAATCATCTTTCTTGCTGCTGTTAGGATTGAGTCCTAAATAGATGAGCGCCATCGGCACCATCTCATCGGCTGAGTCGAGGAAAGACAGACCACACTTAGATAATTTTTCAGCATACTTAGGGTTGAATATAAGCTCTAAAGAATCGAGCGGTGCATCGTCACCCAACACCTCTTTCACTTTCGCCTCGTTATAACCGATACCATTTGTTCCCCAGAGATAAGGAACCGCATACTGGTTGCCCGGATCGGCAGTTTGAAGCTGAGTCATCAGATCTGAATTTAGGTTTTTATAGTTAGGTAGCAGATTTGAGTCCAGTTTTTGGAAGGCTCCGGCTTTAATTTGCTTAGCCAAAAAGCTATTGGAAGGTACAACGATATCGTAGCCGGAGCGGCCAGACAGTAACTTAGCTTCCACGACTTCATTACTGTCAAACACATCATAAACCACATGAATACCGGTCTCTTTTTCGAAATTAGCCAGTGTGTCTTCGGCAATATAATCGGACCAGTTATAAACCCGAACTTCCTCTTGTGCCATTAGATTACTGCTTGCCAATACACCCGTACCCAATAGTGCTAATGTCGTCATTGTCTTTAAAAGCTTCATGCTATCTCCTTGATTTAGCGTAGCAGCCGTGAGTCACATCACCGCTGTCTGTCATTGTGTTACCGGTAATATCCGGTTTTAATTTTTGTTTTTAACCAATGCTACACCTTAAAACCGCATCGGCAGCGTGCTACTGCTCTACAGCTAACGCACCTTTGTCCACTCGTATAAACGACAACAAGCATCCTGATACGAAATCTAAACTCCCTCCGATTATCAATCTGATGATCCAACCCCAATTGAATCTTCAGTCACACTATCTTTAGCCTTCAAAATGAGGGAGCACTTAGATCGTGCTCCCGCAGAAAATTAGACTGTGAGTAACAGGAACTCTCGCTCCCATGAACTGATAACGCGTTTATAGCTGGCAAGATCAGCCTGCTTCACCGCGATATACCCCATGGTAAATGCTTCCCCAAGATATTCCCGACAAGCAACACTCTCAGACATAACGCCTAACGCTTCCTCTAATGTCAGAGGAAGGCTAATACTCTGGCGTGATTCGTTGGCTCTTCCTTGTACTGGCGTCGATGGTTTTACATCTTCGACCATGCCGATATAACCACATAACAGGCTCGCCGCGATCGCTAAATAACTGTTCGAATCGGCACCGGCAATACGGTTTTCAACACGAAGGTTCTGCGGTGAAGACTCTGGAATACGCAGGCCACAGGTACGGTTCTCTTCACCCCATTCGAGGTTAATCGGTGCCGATGTGCCAGGTAGGAAACGTCTAAACGAGTTCACATTAGGGGCTAACAGAGGCAAGAGTTCCGGGATGAATTTCTGTAATCCACCGATATAACTGAAGAAGAGCGGACTCTTAGTGCCATCTTTCATCGAGAAGATGTTCAGCCCAGTCTTCGCATCGACAATACTCTGATGCAGGTGCATCGCGCTGCCGGGCTCGTCTGCTACAGGCTTAGCCATAAAGGTGGCACAGACACCATGCTTAAGTGCGGCTTCTTTGAGCGTACGCTTGAAAACGAAAACCTGATCCGCCATAGAGAGCGCATCACCATGGCTGAAGTTAATCTCCATCTGGGCAGTGCCCTCTTCATGGATCAAAGTATCAATATCCAATCCCTGCACTTCACACCAGTCGTACATATCTTCAAACAGAGGATCGTACTCATTTGCCGCATCTATCGAGAATGATTGCCTGCCCGACTCTTGACGCCCTGAGCGTCCAACAGGTGGGATCAGCGGCTGATCCGGATCTTCGTTACGACGAGTGAGATAAAACTCCATCTCAGGCGCAACGACTGGCTTCCAGCCTTTATCTTCATAGAGTTTCAACACTTTCTTCAGCAGATTTCGAGGTGACAACTCAATAGGGTTACCCATCTTGTCGTAAGTATCATGGATGACTTGAGCTGTAGCCTCGATAGTCCAAGGCAGCTGAAAGACAGCATTCTCATCGGGCACACAGACAAAATCGATATCGGCACTATCCAACAGTGCATCATAAGGTTCATCTTCGACATAATCGCCGGTCACCGTCTGCAACAGGACGCTCTCAGGCATGCGCATCCCTTTTTCATCGATAAACTTGGTGACAGGGGCAATCTTACCTCTGGCAATACCGGTCATATCGCTGATCACACACTCAACTTCGGTAATCTTGTGTTCTTTTAAATAAGCGGTTAACTTCTTCATTTTTTTATCTCACTCGGGTCTTTGCTCGGCGCTCACAGGCATCACTGAAAGCATTAAAAATGGAGGTGTAGAATGGATGATTCAGTACCTTCCATTCAGGATGCCACTGCACGCCCAGCGCAAAATTCTTTGCATCTTTAATAGAGAAAGCCTCTACTAAACCATCTGGTGCATATGCTTCTGGCCGTAACCCAACTCCGAGACGGTCTACGCCTTGAGTATGCACAGAGTTAACCTCTGCAGAGCTACGGCCCCATGCCTCGTGAAGCAATCCTCCTGGTTCTATCTGTACCTCATGGGAGATCCCATATTGCACATCGACAGCCGCACTCTTATCTTCACGGTGTTCGATAAAGCCACCCACTTGATGTAACTTCTGATGCAGACTGCCGCCATACACAACGTTCATCTCCTGAAATCCACGGCAGATAGCCAAGACTGGGATACCGGCATCAATCGCCGCCTTTAACAGAGGAAGAGTGGTCGCGTCTCGTTTGGGATCATGGTGACTGCCCGCTTCGCTAGCTTCACCTTGAAAGTGATGTGGTTCGATATTTGAGGGAGAGCCGGTAAACAAAATACCGTCTAAGCGAGGCAAAATAAGCTCACTCGGGCAGTGACCCAGCGCGGGAATAACCAAAGGCCAACCCTTGGTTGCATCAGCAATAGCAAGAAGGTACTTCTCGCCCACGATATTAAAAGGATGTAAGCCTAACTCCTGGTTGCACGCCGTCACCCCAATGACAGCAAGCCCTGCATCCGACATAAATCACCTATTTGG
>SDWK01000796.1 GCA_004195335.1 Shewanella sp. | reverse complement strand
AGCGTCAGATGTGTATAAGAGACAGCCCTGATGGACTGTTAACAGAAAGCCCTTCTGCAGCGCTCCACCCATTATAAAAATCTTGCGGCCAGTATCGCCACAAAGTTCGGCTATCACCTAAATGGACCCATTCACTATAGAATTTATCGGCAAGCTCAAGAGCCCTTCGCTTATATTTCTCATTATTTGTAGCATAATAAAGCTCAATCAAAGAAAGACCGAAAGAATTTTGCATATTGAACGGCAACCATAAGCCGTCAGCCCAAAATGGAATGCCCTTTTTAAAATGATAGTTTTTCGTCACGGCGTTATAGTCTGACTCATGAAAATCATAAAAATCTTCTGCCAGTGATATTACCTTCTCTCTTGTGACCTCAGAGAGAAGATCTTGATTCACTGCAAGAAGAAGAGGATACATAACCCTTCCACCATCTACGAGAAGATTCAGCTTATCCGAACCAGAGATTGAGTATTTCCTTGTTGGCCAACCAACAAAATCAATATCAAGACTTGCCTCAGAGACAAGACACTCTGCAGCGGATTGAACCACTGATTGAACAGGATAATCTACAATATGGTTTGACGCATAAAGCGAAATAAGACCCTCAAGTCGATAGGACACGTTCCATGACTGTCGACCTAAGTAATTATTAGAGCATGCAAGAGCTACTGTAGGATCATTTTTTTTTAAATCTCTCACGCCGAGGAAAAGTAAACGCTCCTGAATTTGATCTTCCTTAAAACATTCAAGTTCAACACTTCCTCCGAACTTGTGTTCCCCTAAAAAACATGTCTCGCCAACTCCGTCTCCACCTATAGAAGAAAAAACATTTGAATCAATATTGTAAAGCAGAATTTCATTTCTATAATTAACTGTATTAAGACCCTGAATAATAACACTATCATGAGAATGGAAAGAAATATAATCAGGCACTACATCAATAGGAATCTGAGACTTTGTCTTACTTTCAACATCATAAACGATAAGCCAACTTGTTTCATCATTGTGTCTCATATAGTGCATTACCAGCGTATTGCCATGCAAAGACAAATTCTTATACAGCCCAGATGGAAGATCAACCAGATCTCCATCCAGAAAAACACTTGATTGAGTCACACTATTTTCGTGAAGAGCGTAAGCATAATTGCCATTATTGTTGATAGTTGGATCAAATTCAATTGACTCATTTGAAGTAACTCGACTAATAGAGTCGCTATCTATTGATGCAATAAAAATATCAGGCTGGCTACCAGGCTCAACAACAGACAAAATAGCTTTTCTATTATCAGGCGAAGAAGACACCTGATAAACGTTACCGACATTATGCCCAAGTATGTTATAAGTTCCAGCTACCGCGTCATACTGGGTCCCCTGAAGACGGTATACCCTAGAAAAAGATAAATCATCTACAGCATCAGAACTGCTGCCTGTGCAGCCTTGAACAAACGATATAATAAAGAAAGCAAAAACAAAAGGCACTGGATTCATTTCAGAGACCTATAAATAGAGACAACACAACCACACGAACATCGCAAACGACACCCTCAGACAACCCACAATGTTGTATTTTCATACAAATCAAAATCCTTTCTTCCTAAAACCCGGAACGACTCACACAGCAACGCTCTATGAAGCCTTTTCGATAAAACAAGTGGACTGTGGTAGCCTGACCTGAAAATGCGATGCTCACTTCCCTCCAACTGACGAAACATAGACCTACAAAAAGCGAATCTATCAGCTAATCATCTCCAGATAGAATTCTTTATCTTTGTCGCACCTAAAGTTCGAGTTATGCCAAAGCAAGGTAAAATCACCCCCGACCTGACAACAACGTTCCTTAATCAAATGCATATATTTCAAAGCATCTTCCGTATAGCCCAATCCCATGTAGGCCATGTCAATCACTGAGGACTCCATCAGAACCAAAGGGCGCTGCCGAAGACTCAGAGCACGGCCCCTTACTGGGTCAAACATAGGATACTCAAAACAGGTACCACAACGAAAACCAGGTCGATCTGCATAACCTAACGTCGTATCATAAATCAAACCTGCAGCATCCAAATTGCAGGCAGTAGTAGGTACCTCCCAGCGCAAATAATGTTGCCTACCTCCGGCTACTTGCTGACAAATCCCCTCTGAAACCAGAGCATTGCGCATAATTTCTAGCTCACGATCGATTTGTCCAGTATTTTTATAAGAGGTATAGCTAGAGTGCAGACCTATTTCATGGCCACGTGAATAGATGGATTTCAAGAGATTACGCAGCACTGGCTCATCGAGGCAATAGTTGCTATCATAAGCATGATCCAGATGCTCTGGGATAAAGTAAAAAGCCACCCTATTACCAACCCGCTCATTTACATCCATTATCCAGTCAATAGCGGCAACATAAGGGTCCAGACTATAGTCAGCACGACGGACGCCAATATAACGTTGCAGATTTTGTCGCCCCGCTTTAAGCGATTTGCGTTTTAGCAAGTCGCCTAGAACTACCCGTGCAGTTGACATAAAGGATTGGCTATAGGGCAGATAGGGACTATCCACATCACAACTGACCAAAGTCCTTGGATTATGCTGTTTCAATTCCAATCCTGGCCATTGCCGATTGATAACTTGGCGCAAAATATCAAGCCATTCATCAACCACGGGTCGACCTAAATACCCGTGCTCATAGGCATGAGAAGAGGTCGCCGGAAAACGGCAATGCTGATCCAGATCATTGCGGCCCACCTCCTCCTGACGAGAAAGCATCCAATAAGTGAGTCCGAGGATATCGTAATGAACTGTAAAACCCTCGGGAACCTGCTCAATCAACGGCGAAGAGAGCCCTGCAACGCCCGGAGCGGGCAAAGACATTCCCAATATTGGAGTCCAGCCCTCACTTAATGCATCCCACTCACTATATGGCAAGCCTGAACCGGGAGTGAAAAAATAAGGTTCCAGAGCATCAAAAACAATAGTGCCACTAGCATTTTGCAGAGAAAGGTAAAGCCTGCCGCGCGGATCCAATGTAAGCGTAAATGAATGACCGAAACGTTCGTGGAGGACAAGAAGGAGCCACTGAACCACACCTTCTTTATATATTTCACTATATATCGGGTGACCAGCGCTGTGCATCTTGGCTTCAGAGCTCTTCATCTTCTCAAGGCTTGCAATGTATTTTTAACCCTAAGCAACCTTGATTTTGTTTTTGTTACAACAAAATAGGGTGTCTGTGTCGCCCCAAAAGCTCTAAAAAACCTCTCAACAGGTTCCAGCATTGAGCCTTCAAAGTCAAAGCGTTTAGTCACTGTGGCTGCAAACTTAATCGCCTCCCACATGCACAAACTGGTCGCACCACTATTGCGTAAATCCGGATCTCCGCCACCCATAAGATAATAGGCGCTATTTTCGTCCCAAATAATATAAACACCAGCATGACTACGACCTTCATCATCTTTTGCTACGAAAATCTTGCGGGCATTATGCTTATCGCAGGCGGCATCGATTCTTCGAACTAAAGACTCTGAATAAGGCATTGACATCCCCTGACGGGAAAATACCATCTTATTGAGTTCAATAAATTCTTCAACATCAACACTGCTGACAACAAGCTTATGGCGATCTATCGCCTTACGAATATCTGTACGAATATTTGTCTGAAATCCATCCCAATGTTTTTTTTCGTCGCCGAGGTCATTAAGAACATAGGTATAGCCAGTTGCTTGCTCAAAACCTCGCCAATAAAACGGTAACCAATTGGTATTACTGTAGTGCCAATTTTGGTGATATTTAGCAAAAGCAGGCAACTGATCAACTAACCCTTGCAGGAGATCCTTTTCCTGCCCCAACTTTTTTGCGTATTTTGCTTGCGAAGGACGTAACCAGGGGCCAAGTGATTGCGTTAATTGGGGCTGCTCAACAATTGTCAGACCAAATTTGTTGCGAAAAGAATAAGGCAAAGAGGCAAGGACCTGAGGCTGACCGATGTGGGTAAGCGCCTGTTCGAACACGCGGTGGACGTGCTGCGCGATGAACAGCAGACGCTGGAAGATATCGCCCAATTAAAGCGGGGTAAAACCGAGACCCTGAGCCTGGCGCTCACCCGGGTGGCTGGGGATGAGCGAAGCGAACC
>SDWK01000787.1 GCA_004195335.1 Shewanella sp. | reverse complement strand
ATTCGCCAGCGCCCTACTTCGGGCAAGTTCGCGGGTAGCTCGACAGGCTTCAAACTGGAAGCGGCGATCCAGCTAATCGATGGCCTGGATGTGGTGACGGTATCTTCGGCCCTGATTAAAGAATCGCTGAAACAGACCCCGCTGCCGATCCCCTTCAGCGACACCGGTTTAAAAGGATTTCAGGAAACGGCCTTCACCACCGCAGTGGCTTATCTGAACCGTCCCAAAGAAGAGGCTGAAGCCAAACCCTGGTAAGACCTTAGCGCCGCCCCTGCAGGCGGCGTACTCAACCCTCTCCTTTAGCCAGCCACACAATCGACGCAATACACTACCTCGCCGTCACGCTCCTGCTTCACCAGGCCATGAATATCAGTTTCAAAGCCAGGAAAACGGTGATTCAGATCACGGGCGAGCTTGAGGTAGCGCACGATGGTTGCGTTGAAGCGCTCACCGGGGATCAACAACGGGATACCCGGTGGATAGGGGGTTACCAGCATCGCCGTCACCCGCCCCTCCAGCTCATCGATCGACACCCGCTCTACCTGCCGATGCGCCATCTTGGCAAAGGCATCGCCCGGGCGCATCGCCGGTATCATATCGGAGGTATACATCTCGGTGGTGAGCCGTGCCACGTCGTTGGCCTTATAGAACCCGTGAAGCTGCGCGCACAGATCCTTAAGCCCAACCCGCTCATAACGGCTGTGTTTTGCCACGAAATCGGGGAGCGCTTTCCAGCACTGAGTATTTTTATCGTACTCATCTTTAAATTGTTGCAGGGCGGCCACTAGCGTATTCCAGCGCCCCTTGGTGATGCCGATGGTAAACATGATAAAGAACGAATAAAGACCGCACTTCTCGATAATCACCCCATGCTCGGCGAGATACTTGGTGACAATCGCCGCAGGAATACCGAACTCATCGGAAAAATCGCCATCCAGATCCAGCCCCGGGGTGATGATGGTCGCCTTGATCGGGTCGAGCATGTTAAAGCCCGGCGACAGGTTACTGAAGCCGTGCCAGCGCTCACCGGGATTAAGCATCCAGGCCTCACGCTCCTCGATCCCCTCTTCGGATAGATCGTCGGGGCCCCAGACCGTGAACCACCATTTACCGCCCCACTCTTCATGCACCTTGCGCATCGCGCGCCGAAACTCCAGCGCCTCGTCAATCGACTCCTCAACCAATGCCGTGCCACCAGGCGCCTCCATCATCGCAGCCGCCACATCGCAGGACGCGATGATGGCGTACTGCGGTGAGGTCGAGGTGTGCATCAAATATGCTTCATTGAAATGGTCCCGATCCAACTCTGTATTTTCCGCATTCTGAACCAGTATATGTGAGGCTTGCGACAGACCGGCCAGGAGCTTGTGGGTCGACTGGGTGGCAAACACCATCGACTCCTTGCAGCGCGGCCGATCCGCACCGATGGCATGATAATCACCATAAAAATCGTGGAAGGCGGCGTGCGGCAGCCAGGCCTCGTCGAAGTGCAGGGTGTCGATCTTGCCGTCCAGAAATTCTTTGATCTCCTCGACGTTGTAAAGCACCCCGTCGTAAGTCGACTGGGTAATCGTCAACACCCGCGGCTTACCTTTAGCCTTGCTCGCAAAGGGATGTGCGGCAATTTTTTTCTGAATGTTTTCCCACAAAAACTCCTCGCGCGGAATCGGTCCGATGATGCCGAAGTTATTGCGCTGAGGCATCAGGAACACCGGGATCGCCCCGGTCATCATGATCGAATGCAGAATCGATTTGTGACAGTTACGATCGACCACCACAATGTCGCCCGACGCCACCGTCGAGTTCCAGACAATCTTGTTCGAGGTGGAGGTGCCGTTGGTGACGAAATAGAGGTGATCGGCGTTGAAAATCCGGGCAGCATTACGTTCCGACGCGGCGACCGGGCCGGTATGATCGAGCAGCTGACCCAGCTCCTCTACCGCATTACAGACGTCGGCACGCAGCATGTTTTCGCCAAAAAACTGATGGAACATCTGCCCCACCGGGGACTTTAGAAAGGCAACGCCCCCCGAATGGCCGGGACAGTGCCAGGAGTAAGAACCGTCGGCCGCATACTTGGTCAGCGCTTGAAAAAACGGTGGTGGCAGCGCGTCAAGGTAGTCTTTGGCCTCACGTAACACCGAACGCGCGATAAACTCTGGCGTATCCTCATACATATGGATAAAACCGTGAAGCTCGCGCAGGATATCGTTAGGCAGGTGGCGCGAGGTGCGAGTCTCCCCATACAGGAAAATCGGGATCTCGGAATTTTTGTGCCGGATCTCGGTCACGAACGCACGCAGATCGGCGATCGTCTCCTCCTCCTTGTTGGCCAGCTCCTCGTCATCAATGGCTAAAATAAACGTGGACGCACGCGACTGCTGCTGAGCAAACGAAGAGATATCCCCGTAACTGGTCACGCCAATCACTTCAAAGCCTTCCTTCTCAATGGCCTCAGCCAGTGCGCGGATACCGAAACCCGAGGCATTCTGGGAACGAAAATCCTCATCGATGATAAAAACTGGGAAGTTGAAGCGCATTGATAACTCTCCGCCGAACACAGGGGTCCGGACCAAATAACGTACGTTGTAAAATGTTAGGAGCCCTTAGGGCAGCGCATTGTGCCTATCACGGCTTACTTTGCAATAGCTCTGTAAGGTTGGCGAAGGGCTGACTGGTCGCCACCTCACGGCCATCGCCGCCGGCCACCGTTTTACTATGTTCGGCGGTATCGACATAACGGCTATGTTCATTGTCGTGACAGTAAAGGCAGAGTAATTCTCAGTTACTGCCATCGGCCAGATTATTGTCGTGATTATGATCCCGGTGATGGACCGTCAACTCGGTCAAATCCCCCCAATTGAACTCACGCGCACAGCGACCACAGACCCAGGAATACAGTTTCAGCGACTTTTCGCGGTAACCGGCTTCACGTTGAGTCTGACTTTGCAGCGACTGACTCACCAGTTTTTTTAACGCGTCATTGCTCGGACCAGAGCTGTGTTTGGTCATCAGAAGGTTCCTGTCTTGGTTCGCTGGAGATCGCTCTTTAGACATCGAGATCCAGCGCCCAAGTTGAATAAAAACAGGCGAACGTCAGATAGACACGGCACTCACCCGACCATCAGCAGTGCTCATATTTGTTATTTAATGTTCGGGATAACTCGAGGTCATATCGCCGGGGTTAACGTCCCTACTACGCAAAACTGGTCCCTGTAAGCTGAGTTGCTAACCGTGCAAGATACGCTGCGCCGCATCTCTGTTTTTATCCGGGTCTTCAGCGCTATCAACACCCTCAATATTTAGTAAATATTGCTCTGGTACTTTTATTTCTCTTGCTCCGATAAGCACGTGATTCAAATACCAGGAATAGGGTTTAAGGCCTGGATCAATTTTTGTCGCATAATAAATAATCGCCTCGACAGTGACGCCATCATCATTATGAACATATACCGTTTTTTCCTCGTATCCGCACCCTAACCCTTCTACTATATCGAGGTCCTTCTTTTCACTGTTAGAAATCTCAAAGAGCGCGCCAATAACCGAGTCATTAGGGTCTTGGGTTTTAAACGCGTCACACTTACCAGACCCATCTTCGCTTATCTTATGAAACCGCAACTGATGTCCTGCAAGGACAAACAAGCCAAGCCTTTCGGCACCAGTCGCTCGGTCTCTTAATCTTGATAGCGACATATTTGATCCATATGCAAAATACTTCATTGTTTTCCCATACAGCGAACATCACCTGGTTTATTCTATAATTATCGTTGCCACCGCTTAAGTCATTGCCTTTGCGTTTATTAGCTAAGCACCAGAGGTCTTTCACTCATCCTGGCCCTCCTTTTCAACAGAGAATCCCGCCTGATCCATTAAGCTTTTCACCTGCTGCCGCTCTGAGACCGTTAACTCACCATAGAAGCGTGGATAGGACCAACCATAACCCCACCAGAAACGCAGGCCTTTAGGGACTTATCTGAGTCTAGACGGTTTTTATATGTTCCGCCTTTCCAGTAGTCTAAGTCATGTTGTTGGCAGCAAAAAAGCCACAAATCTTTGTGCTCAAAAGTTCCATCCGGAAACGAACTACACCCATCACTAGAAAACGGCTTAAGATTATCCGCCGATGCATTGATCGCCAGCAAAGAAAACATTATTACCCAACTACTTTTATTCATTGTCAGTATGATCGCGGCTGGCAAACACACTGATAAGACAGTCGAATAGATACCCTGCACAAGTTTTGAACCTGGCTTACTTTTTCCACTTCGCCCATGGATCGGAATCACTCCCAACAGAAGCAGCCGAAGAATTCGTTGATTCACGATTATCTTTCTTAGCACCAGAATTATCTCGTTTGCCAGAATAACCGCCGTCTCGTTGAGCACCAAACCTCTTACCCGACGCAGGGCGCTTCCCCGCATTCAGACTCCGCTCGGCCAGTTTCTTAGCACGCTTCTCGCGCAATCGCTCTGCATCTTCCAGACTCAGCTCCGCAGGCTCTCTCGGCGCTTGACCTTCAGGAACAATACGATCTCTAGGCGATAATTCAAACTGCGTGGAAGACGCTCTGGGTAAGTTTTTAAACTGGTACAAATAGAAAACTTCGACTTTTTCACGCGCCCAGTCGGTTTTCTTAAGGAACTTGACGCTGGAATCAATGCTAGGATTGGTCTTAAAACAATTGATATTCAAATAAGCAAATAGAATTTCAAAACCGTAGTGCCCCACCAATTCAACCAACAAACTTTTCAGGCTAACACCGTGCAGCGGATTATTCTTAAAATTCACTTCATCATTCATGGCAACATCCAACTAAGCGAGCAAATAGCCTCATTATACCTGTCAACGCACCGACTAAAAACAGCATTACGCTGTTTTTTTTCAGCACCTATTGATACACAAGGAAAGAAACCAAGAACACACCCCGACTCATTTTTCCGGTAATAAAACTTATTCTTACATTCAACTGAATTAGTTCAGACTCAATCCGACACATACTTTAAAGATGGAAGGGTTACCGACGTTGATGAACGCAAAAACAAGAAAAACAAAAGGGGGCAGGTCTTTTCTTTTGCCTTCTTGGGTTTTAAGGTCAGGCAGCGAGGGCAAAACGCAAGACCTAATGACCCCTTTGTTTTTCAAAAGTAGAGCGAAGCGGATCTTTTGTTGGTCGACTGCATTATCCTTGTTATGTCTTTTCTGGTTCAAGAGGATACCTTCGGCCGCCCTGGCGCAAACCATATCTCAAAGTGCATTGGTCTTATTAAATTTGAATCTTCGTAACCTGGTATATAGGTTAGTGAAATATCGTAATTCTGATTCTTCAAGGTATCTCGTATTTCTACTGCCGTAGATTTTTCTGCTTTCCTGAAATATCTTAATTGCGAGGTATCGGGAGTTTTTGTACCAACTCGTTGTATCACTGGTACTATCCAGTCATTCTTTTCCAATAATTGCTCAACAGCTTTGGCAGCCTCTTTCTCGTTATTGCTTAGTACATGCATGTATATTCTAGGCCTAAGCTCGATTCGAGCCTTCGCAACATCAGCGACCTTTATTGCGACTATCTTTATCTCGGATTCATCTGGTTCTGCTTCAGCCACTGCCGATGCTAATTTCTCTGCCAAATCGTCATCCAATGCTCGCAATAGCTTTATAGCCAGCAGACGTTGTTTTTTATCTTCGTTTGTTATCTTCTCTGCGAATATTTCCAATATCTTAACTTGCCGATCAGAATCGGCATTAGCTCTAGCTACTTGCCGATCTGAATCTGCCTTGGCTGTAGCATTGAGTTCTTGTTGATTAGTTATCAGATAAGTGCCAAGTATACCTACGCCGGCTATAACAAGTGGCATGAGAAATATTTCGATCCAATTTTTATTTTCAGCCATTTTTATACTCTGTTGTTTGATCGTTGTTAAATGACATAACGTCAAGTATCACCGGTGGCATAAACCAGAGTGACGTGGCACGAGGAACGACGGTTTTTGCCATCCGCGTGAATACGATTACTAGGCATTTTTTTACCTTCAATAAGAGCAGTATGGTGAAAAATGGAAGGCTCCCTCATATGCTTCCATTTTAAACTTCCATAAACAAGCAAAACGTCGATTGTTTCATTAAAAACTCCCCTTATAGCATTATGACGGGGTCAGGTCTAACATCACAACATTTGTCATATTATTTCCCCTCGAACTCGCGCACCGCTCGGCTAACCGTCATATAGTGTAGGCTGAAATATTTGCCTATAGCCAGCATGGTATAAGCCGGCTATGTTCTAGTTAGGTGTTGATCCTGAACTAAACTATAGGAAACCCCAGCAATTGTCTGAGGTTTCTAATGAAACAGGTCGAATTCAACCAGCTAGCTATAGCCATCGACTCGCTCAGTCCCTGTCAACGACACCTGCTCCTGGAGCGATTGCAACATCCCGACGCAATACCTGCAATCATCGAGCATCTGGAACAGCAACTTCAGTCCGATCATAGATGCCCTAAGTGCAGTCATTATCAAATTCATCGCTGGGGCACTCTCAAAGAGTTACAGCGTTATCGTTGCCGAGCTTGCCACAAGACCTTTACGGCCTTGACCGGCACGCCGCTGGCTCGACTACGGAAACGCGAGCTTTGGATGGAATACGCAGTCTCCATGCTTAGATCTGAAGTACTGCGTAAAGCAGCGGCGCGGTGCCGCGTTCACCTCACCACCTCTTTCCGCTGGCGCCATCGCTTCCTGAAACTGGCAGATTACCTTAATACACCTGTACTTACTGGCATCGTAGAAGCTGATCAAACAATGTTCCGCGAATCATTCAAAGGCCAGCGTGAGATTGCTGATCGTCCTGTGCGCAAACGCGGTAACGACAACAAAAAAGGTGCCAAGTGGGTGCGCGTTTTGGTGGCTCGTGACCGCGGCACAGGTGAGGCCGACTTTGTTCTCAAGCACTTCACCCTGAAAAATGTAGAACAGCATCTGCTACCCCTGTTAAACCAAGATATCGTTCTCTGTACAGGCGGTCACCTGACCTTTGAAACGTTGACCCGCAAGCACCATCTCGAGCACAAGGTGCTCAACGCCAGTGCTGGCGAAAGAGTCAAGGCGTCTGTCTTCCACATCCAAGGGGTGAACAACTACCATCAACGACTCAAGGGCTGGATCCAACGTTTTCACGGTGTCGCCACCAA
>SDWK01001011.1 GCA_004195335.1 Shewanella sp. | reverse complement strand
TTACCATTGGCGCGTTTTTTCCTGTTTCGTTTTAGTCGTTATGCCGATATTTGTTATTGCAGGTATCAATTTGAAGGTGTCAGGCCTGATGGGTTAACTGGTTTTGCGACCTACAAGGATGTAGGAAGTGGCATTTATGCAGGATGCATTTAAATGTTCTCGAAGCTGACCATGACTGGCGCACTTCTTATTTAAGGTGGTTTTTTTGCGTTTTGGATTCAGTGATATTTTGAGTGTTCAGTTCGAATTTATCCTTATTTAACAGTAAAGAATTCACCGTTATGTGGTGGCTTTTTGTATAGGAAAACGCCCTTTAACGCCAAGTAGTATGTAGGAAAGGATTTGCATTGGGGTTTAGTACGGTAACCGCTCTTCTGTTTGAAGTGCTAAGTAAATAAAGTATCTAGGGTCACATGAATGCCCGTTAGTGATTAATTCACTAGTATCTTTAAATCCATTGATTCAGACATAAAAAAGCCTACTTAGTCCAGTAGGCTCTTAGCTAAGGAATATAGTTAAGGAGGAAATCATTCCATAGACAGTTCTTTCAATTTTCTTGTCAGTGTATTGCGACCCCACCCCAGACGTTTTGCCGCTTCCTGTTTATGGCCGTTAGTATGCTCTAGGGCTGTTTCAAGTAATATACGCTCAAATGCAGGTTGCACTTCGGTAAGCAGATCACTTTCACCTTCCTTCAGACGCTGATTAATCCAGTTCTTTAAAGACTCCTGCCAATCGGCAGCTTCTCCTGAACGCTCGATATTAGATTTATTTGGTTCCTTGAGCAGCTCTGGGGGGAGGTCTTGAGGTAAAATTTCCTGCCCGGATGCCATGACCATCAACCAGCGGCATGTGTTTTCAAGCTGACGTACATTTCCAGGCCAAGGTAGTTCTGAGAGTTTTTTAGCTGTTTCAGAGGTGAGTACCTTAGGTTCAACCGCTATCTCTTTAGCGGCAGAAGAGAGAAAATGACGAGCGAGCTGAGGGATATCTTCACGTCGCTGCGATAATGGTGGCAGATGAACTCTTATGACATTAAGGCGGTGAAATAGGTCTTCTCGAAAACCTCCTTTCTGTACTAACAGTTCAAGATCTTGGTGAGTGGCTGCAATGATCCTTACATCAACTTGAACTGGAGAGTGTCCACCAACTCGATAAAATTGACCATCCGCTAACACTCTTAATAATCGTGTTTGCACATCGAGTGGCATATCACCGATCTCGTCCAGAAACAGAGTACCTCCATTTGCCTGTTCAAACCTGCCTTGTCTAACTCCTGCTGCACCGGTAAATGCACCTTTCTCATGGCCGAAAAGCTCAGACTCAATGAGATCTTTAGGAATCGCGGCCATATTAATCGCGATAAATGGTTTCTCTTTTCGTGGGCTGTGTTTATGCAGTGCACCTGCAACCAGCTCCTTACCCGTTCCGGACTGACCATTAATCAGCACGCTGATAGAGGATTTTGAAAGACGGCCAATCGCGCGAAATACTTCCTGCATTGCTGGCGCTTCACCAATGATCTCTGGCGCTTTGACTTGTATCTCCTCTGGGGTATTACTTGTTTGCTCTGTTGAGTGAGTCAATGCTCGTTCTACAAGTGTAATTGCTTCATCAATATCAAATGGCTTAGGCAGATATTCGAACGCCCCGGCTTGATATGCGCTAACTGCACTATCTAAATCTGAATGTGCCGTCATTATTATCACAGGAATGTGGGGGTAATGAATTTGAATGCGCTCGAGTAGACTCAATCCATCCGTACCTGGCATTCTAATGTCTGAAATAATGACTTTAGGCTGTGCCAGTTCGAGCGCATCCCAAAGTGATTCGGCTGCTGCAAAGCTGGCACTGCTAATACTGGCGCCCTTTAACGCTCTTTCAACTACCCAGCGAATAGAGCTGTCATCATCGAGCACCCAAACTTGTTCTGTTATACTCATGATTTACCCCGCTCCGCTCTTATTTATAATCTGTGTTATTTGCTTATTTTCATTAGTTTTTTATGGGAAGTAAGATAGTGAACTCCGTCCTCCCAAGTTTTGAATGGCAATCAATTCTACCGCCATGTAGTCGAGCAAAGTTATGTGCAATCGATAAACCAAGCCCTGAGCCGTTATCACGACCTGTCACCATAGGGTAAAAAAGTGTGTCTAATAGTTCAGGTTTGATACCTGGGCCGTTATCTATGATGGACAAGGCTAATACAAGTTTGTGTCTCAAGGTGCCAATAGTGACTTGGTGCTGCGTGCGGGTTCTTATCAATATTTCGCCGCCAGCGGTGTCGAGAGCCTGAATCGCATTTTGAGCTATGTTGAGTACGGCTTGTTGCAGTTGTTCAGGATCCATTTGAATATCTGGTATGGAAGGGTCGTAATCTTGCTTCAGTGTGATGTTCGCTGGAAGGGCCATGTTCACAAGGTTGAGTACTTTTTGGACCACTTCATGAATATTATGTAGGCTATGTTGGGTTGGCCTCTGGGGACCGAGTAATCTATCCACCAGATTTCTTAGGCGATCGGCTTGCTCGATAATAAGATCGGTAAACTCATTCAACTGTGGATCATGTAGTTCACGAGAGAGCAGTTGCGCTGCACCACGAAGGCCACCCAACGGGTTTTTTATCTCATGAGCCAGATTTCTCACCAAGTATTGAGCGGCTTGTTGTTGTGCATCTAAAGTCAGTTGTTGATGAATACGCCTTTGTTGATCGACTTGTCTGAGCTCTAATAGGCCTAATCCCTGTTCCTGCTCCAAGGGGGTGAGCGTGATATCCACGGTATGATGCTGGTTATCCAATGTTACCAAAGCTGCGGTATTCACTGTGAGTCCCTGGTTTTCCCTGATAGCTTTACTCAATAAATCAGTACTTACGCCAAGGATTTGGAAACTGTCTGATAGAACATGCTCGGTTAAGCGGTGGCTTCCCACACCTAAGAGTTGCTCTGCCGCTGCGTTGGCATAGCAAAGTTTGAGATCAACATCTATGACCATGACTGCTGTGACAAGGTTATTGAACAGGTGTTTTATATCCATCAGTGCTCCAAGTTGACTTACTGCACCATCATGGTGCACCAAATTGGTGCACTCTGCAACTTTCTTCCACTGAGTCATATCTGATTGACTAAAAGCTTAACTAATTAATTTTATAGTGTTAATTAACTTATCTAATTAAAAGGAGTGGCTTTTGCCTTACTGTTTATTATGGCTCTGTGGAGAAAGATCTTCCTTGGTGGAGTCGTTGCAAGTTGTTTGCCATTTTGGGCTACCGCTTTAATGACGAAAGAGTGTTCGCCACGGTCAATATTTTTAAGACTAAAGATTGGGGTTTCTTGCGGGGGACCAATCACCTTGTCGTCCATCAAAATGACGAGCAGATGCTTGGGTTTTAGATCGGGTGTTATTGTCGCCATTATGGTGATATCGCCATTATTATCACGAATGGTCTCATCTTCTTTTGGCGTTAGAATACTCATTTTATATTGAGTCGAAGGTACTGTTTGCTCTTTTGTAACAGAAGCCGAACTCTTGGGAGCCTGGATTGTGATCTTGTTTTGAGTATTGCTTTTAAATTCGACAACTTCAGAATTATTTATTGGCTCATCTGAATAGTGGATCTTGCCATCTTTGTCGATCCATTTATAAACAGCAGCATGGGACATCACAGTAAAAAGCAAAAGGCTGAAAATAATAGCTAAGCGCATAAAAGTTCCTTTGTTACACATAGGTAAGCCTTTCAAGACTAGCTTTTATTGAGCTAAAAATCATGGAGAAAATACGCTTATCTGGATTATCGATAGATTTATTAAGAGGAGTATCGCTAGCTCGACACTCAGAATACCTTGGTGGAGGGCGATATATCATATCGGTAGGAAGTGGACTTTCTTCGATGCTTGCTGGCTTCGCATCCTAGCTGACCAGCGAACTCTTGTTATTAGGCTTGAGTAATATCGTTATTGAGCTCTATTGTGGCAGCTTTAAGATAACTCGAATGCGTTGCTAGCTGTTCCGAATAGGTGGCAATATTTTGGTATTTTGTAATTTCACCGCTATTAATTAATAACTCGACGATGAAGGACATCATAATGTCAGCACCAGTTAATTTCTCAGAAACTAAATAGGTTTTATTTTCCAGAGAGTCATCGAAATAATTGAGGATCTTCTTCACTTCAATTGCCGCATAGCCCTCTAAGAAATTGGTTTTGCAGCCATCTTTGGCAACAAACATTCTTAGCAAAAGCGGTAAAATTGCTGAGCTTTCAGCAAAATGTAGCCACTGAAGGTACTCTACATACTCTGTTGTGCCTTTTTCGGGCGCTAATGTTCCAGCGGCATGAGTGTCAATAAGGAACTCAGTTATTGCCCCTGATTCTGCGATTACCTGCTGGTCATATTCAATGACAGGAGATTTACCTAACGGATGAATTGCGGTCAGCTCTGGTGGAGCCAGAAATGTCTCGCTATCTCTTTGATAGGCTTTGATTTGATAATCCAAACCTAGCTCTTCGAGTAACCAAATAATGCGTTTAGAGCGAGATCTATTAAGATGGTGCAAGGTGATCATGTGGTTTCCTTTGCTTGATAAAGCAGAAGACGGTGCGCCATCAGGTGCACCGTCGTGAAGGGGAAGATAAGCAGAGTTAACCTAACTGTTTAATCATCTCGTCAGCAACGACTTCAGATGACGCAGGATTTTGCCCCGTCACTAAGTGTCCATCAACGGCAAGGTAACTTGCCCAGTCATCGCCTTTGCTATACAAAGCGCCGTTTTCCTGCATCATATCCTCGACTAAAAAAGGGACGATATCAGTTAGTTGAACGGCAGCTTCTTCGGTGTTGGTAAAACCAGTAACATGCTTACCTTGTACCAATGGCGTGCCATCGGCAGCTTTTACATTTTTAAGGGCTCCCGGAGCATGACACACTAGGCCGACAGGCTTATTTGCCTGATAAAAGGCTTCGATTAATGCAATTGAGTGCGCATCGTTAGTCAGATCCCACAATGGACCATGACCGCCAGGGTAGAAGATGGCATCATAATCTTCGGCTTTAATACTGGCCAAAGGCAGAGTGGTTGCCAAATGTTGCTGGGCTTCACTGTCTTGATTGAAACGGTCTGTTGCAGCAGTTTGAAAGTCTGGTTGCTCACTGGTTGGATCCAGTGGCGGCTGTCCGCCTGCTGGCGACGCTAAGGTGATGGTGAAGCTCTTGTCTTTAAAGCGGTAGTAAGGACTCGCAAACTCCTCTAACCAAAAACCTGTTTTTAACCCTGTATCGCCGAGTTTGTCGTGTGAAGTCAGTACCATCAATATGTTCATTTTATTATCCTGTATAGTCTGTAAGGTTTTAGCTTGCAGGCGATCGGCTTGAGCGACCTGCAACTGGTCATCGTCTATAAGTTACGTTCTAGAATTTTGCGACTCATGGCTAAATCGACATCTTGTTTCTCACCGAGTGCTGTCATGCCATGCTCTTCAAGTTGAGTCATGATTTCGTCAATACTTGTTGCAGTAAGATCATAATCAGAAAGGCGGGTTTTGATCCCCATGGCTTCGAAGAATTCACGAGTTTTGGCAATAGCAGCATCGATTCTTTCATCAATAGAGCCTTGGGTAATTCCCCAAACTCGCTCGCCATATTGCAGTAGCTTTTCTTGTTTGCTATCACGTCGGCAATCAAGCATTCCGGGTAAGATCATCGCGATAGTGCGAGCATGATCGATGTCGTATAGTGCGGTTAATTCATGGCCAATCATATGAGTAGCCCAGTCGTGGGGGATACCTTTACCAATGACGCCGCTCAGTGCCATAGTGGCGACCCACATCAGGTTAGCTCTGACATCGAAGTCGTCAGGTTGACTTAATGCCTGTGGACCCAGTTCGATTAAAGTTTGTAGTAAGCCTTCGGCGAATCGGTCCTGCACCGGCGCATTAACTGGGTAAGTTAAGTATTGCTCGGTAATATGGATAAAGGCATCGACAACACCGTTAGCAACCTGACGCTCTGGCAGTGTGAAGGTTTTAGTGGGATCGAGTACTGAGAATTGTGGAAATACGTGATTGCTCATGAAAGAGAGTTTGGCTTGAAACTCTTTTCGAGTAATAACGCTGGCGCTGTTCATCTCTGAACCGGTTGCTGGCAGAGTGAGCACCGTACCAAATGGCATTGCCTCTGTTACCTTCGCGCCCCAACTTAGCAGGATATCCCAAGGCTCACCTTCAAACAGCGCTGCAGCGGCAACGAATTTAGTCCCATCAATTACGGACCCGCCGCCAACAGCCAGAAGAAAATCAATCTTCTCTTCTTTAATTACGGCGACGGCTTGCATTAAGGTTTCGTAGGTGGGGTTGGCTTCTATGCCGCCAAATTCAACAATATCTCGCTGGCCTAATGCCAATTTTACTTCATCCAATGTACCCGTGCGTTTCGCACTATTACCGCCGAAAAGGACTAGTACCTTGGCCTTGCTTGGGACCAGCTTATCCAGTTCGGCAATCTTGCCTTCACCAAAGCTGATATGTGTTGGGTTGTAGTAGTCAAAGCTGTTCATTATTTTTCCTATCTTTGCGACCAGTCTTATTCATCGAGGTTAGTAGACCAGTCGTCTAGTTATTCGTTAAAAAATACCCGCCTTAATCATAGGCGGGGAGATAGATATTGTTGGTTAATTTACTGCTGAAACGGTTTGGCCAAGTTGCTTTCGAGTAGCCGCTAGTACACGTTCAATTACTTTTGGATCTCGGCTTAGCTTATTCATCAAGCTAGCACCTAGCCACATCTGGTAGAGCATTTCAGCGGTATTAAACCCATGCATTTCAGGAATTGAGCCGTCCTCAATACCTGCTTCAATGCAGTTTGCTATGCGAGTGATTACACCTGCTGAGCCTGTTTTTAATGCTAAACGCATAGGCTCAGACAGATCGGCAACTTCGGCACTTAATTTCACGACGAGGCATTTTTGATCGACACAAGTATCGCTTTGAGTCTCTTGCCAGCGTAACCAATATTCCATTAAACGCTCTAGACCAGAGTCTTTCGTTGGGGCGAATAGTTCATCGATTGCGCTTAGGTAAGTTTTGAAATAGCTATTAATGATCTCTTCACCGAACTGCTCCTTTGATTTGAAGTAGTGGTAAAAAGAGCCTTTTGGCACATCGGCAAATTTTAAGATCTGCGACAGGCCAACATTTGAGAAGCCTTTGCTGGAAATGAGTGTGTAGCCAGAGTCGATAATATGCTGGCGTGTCAGTTGAGTGTCTGTTTTCATGTAACTAGAATAATGGATAATAGACCGGTCGTCTAGTGTTTTTGTTAATCATAGTTAACTGGCGTAGAAGGACTGCTTGGAGTGGACTTCATAGGGTAGATATTTTAATACATTGTCGTCTTTGTCAATTCAGGTTAACTATGATCTTTACTCGTTGCGAGCAACTGGGTCATGTATGTTCTCGACATAGTTAAGATATTTCCTCTATCCCTAGTTCTAAGATGTTGTGAATGCCATTTATGAAGGAGCAACTAATGACCTAGCCTTAAAATTGCTCATTTCTTGCTGAGCAATTGTATCCCATGCCGACTAGTAATCGATCGAATGACAAAAGATGGGGTAGCTGAATCTAATGATGATTATAAGATAAGGCCTTCGACATTATCGAAGGTCTTATCTTTGGAGGGACAAAGAATTATTTTGAACTTGGGTTAAGGGCTCGTAAATGTGTTTTACGGTACTCATAACGTTGATTAATGGTGTTTAGCTCGCTAATTGACATCGCTATTGCGATTGGCTGAGAGCCATCTTCACCGCTTGAGGTAAATTTCTGTGCAGTGCGGTTTACGAAGTCTACGACATAAATATTTGCAGATGAGTCTCTATCGATAAGTGTTTTAATTTCCTGGGTTGAACAGTCATTGCAGACAGACATTTCTGACATGGCAGCGTAGCTTGTAGATGTGAAGAGTAGAGGCAATGAGACTAAGGTTGCTTTGATTTTATTGTTCATGCAGATTCCTTTTTCGTAATTATCGTGATCTGTATCACACTAACCCTAGCTATAACTTTTCTTTTTGTCTATTTTTTATTCTATTCTATCTTTTGGAAATCAGCAGTTTAGTGATGGCTAATCTATTGTGAAAGCTCATTTATTTATTCGCTTGATTATTTGAGTCGCATTAAGATGGCGTCCCACATTGATCACTGTTGAGGAGGCATAGGTTACCGTTCTTATCACGACTAGAATGGGGATAGTTTCAGAAGGAAGGCCTTAGGTTGTGACTAAAGGGGGCAATGATAATAAAGAGCAGGTTAAGCACAATTTAATGTAGTGATCAGGTTGGTAGGGTGAAATAGATATAGCCAAAAAATGACCAATATGGTTTATGCATTTTATGTTGTTTTCAAGGCCGGAGGGCAATACGGGGGGCAATAAAAAACCCCGGAAATCTCCAGGGCTTTATCTATATCGCATTCGAATCAGCTAAATATTACAAGCTGTAGTAAAGCTCGAATTCAAGTGGGTGAGTTGTTTGGTTTATGCGCTCAACATCAACAGACTTAAGTTTGATATAAGAATCGATAAAGTCATTACTGAATACGTCGCCATGAGTCAGGAATTCACGGTCAGCATCCAGACACTCAAGTGCATTTTCCAGTGACGTGGCAACTGTTGGGATTTCAGCTGCTTCTTCTGGTGGCAGATCATAAAGATCTTTATCCATCGCTTCACCTGGGTGGATCTTATTTTGGATACCGTCAAGACCAGCCATTAGCATTGCAGAGAATGCCAGGTATGGGTTAGCCATTGGGTCTCCGAAACGAAGCTCGATACGACGTCCTTTAGGACTTGGTACCAATGGGATACGGATAGAAGCTGAACGGTTTGCCGCCGAGTATGCAAGCATTACTGGCGCTTCAAAGTGTGGAATTAGGCGCTTATAAGAGTTAGTCGATGGGTTAGCAAATGCGTTGATTGCGCGCGCATGCTTGATAATACCACCTATATAGAACAAGGCCATTTCACTCAATCCACCGTACTTGTCACCGGCGAAAAGGTTTACACCATCTTTAGCAAGAGACTGGTGAACATGCATACCGCTACCGTTGTCACCAACGATCGGCTTAGGCATAAAGGTTGCTGTCTTACCGTAAGCGTGAGCAACGTTATGAACAACGTACTTAAGTACCTGAACTTCATCGGCCTTTAGCGTAAGCGTATTAAAGCGAGTTGCGATTTCGTTCTGACCCGCTGTTGCCACTTCGTGGTGATGTGCTTCAACGACTTGTCCCATTTCTTCAAGAACAAGACACATCGCTGAACGTAGGTCCTGTGAAGAATCCACAGGTGCAACAGGGAAGTAACCACCTTTCACTGTCGGACGGTGGCCTTTGTTGCCTTCATCGTAGTGAGTGCCTGAGTTCCATGCTGCTTCTTCTGCATCTACCTTGTAGAAGCAACCTGACATGTCTGCGCCGAACTTAACATCATCAAAGAGGAAGAATTCTGGCTCAGGACCAATCAATACCGTGTCTGCAATACCGGTAGAGCGTAAATACTCTTCGGCTTTTTTAGCAATAGAACGTGGGTCACGGTTGTAACCTGTCATTGTGCCAGGATTTAAAATGTCACAACGAATGTTCGCTGTGGTTTCAGCTGTGAAAGGGTCAAGCACGAAACTTGCAGCATCTGGCATCAATACCATGTCTGATTCGTTAATGCCTTTCCAACCTGAGATTGAAGAACCGTCAAACATCTTACCGTCTTCAAAAAAGTCAGCATCAACCTGATGACTTGGTATTGAAACGTGCTGCTCTTTACCTATCGTATCGGTAAAACGCAAATCAACAAACTTAACTTCTAATTCTTCTAGTTGTTGTAAAACTGATTCAGCTGACATTCTAAGTCTCCGAGTAGGGTAAAGGGGGAACCCTTTTATTTTTAATTCATTTAGCACTAATTGCGATTCTGACAATGAATAAGCTAGAGTTATGCCAAAATTGTAACGTACTGATTTTTAGGACAAGTGTTGTAAATCAGGTTCTAGGAAAGTGATAGATTGCACCAAGATAGTGCGGTTAGTGCTCAGTATTGGTGCGTTCACCATTCTGGTGCGGATGGATTATGCAGACTATTCATAGCTGACTAAAAAATAATCCTGTGCGAGAGCCCTAGGCTAGAGTAGAATGGCACGTTTTTTATTGCAACAGCTATTATTTGAGCTGTTACAAATACCCCCTATATTTTGATGGTAAGAGGTTTATCTGTGTTAGAGAATTTACGTAACATCGCCATTATTGCACACGTCGACCATGGTAAAACAACCTTGGTAGATAAGTTGCTGGCGCAGTCTGGAACCCTTGAGAGTCGAGGAGAAGCCACTGAGCGGGTGATGGATTCGAACGATCTTGAAAAGGAGCGTGGAATCACGATTCTGGCAAAGAATACTGCCATCAAGTGGAATGATTACCGCATTAACATTGTAGACACCCCAGGTCACGCCGATTTCGGTGGTGAAGTTGAGCGTGTTCTATCTATGGTTGATTCGGTTCTGCTTCTTGTTGATGCGGTTGACGGTCCTATGCCGCAGACTCGCTTCGTAACTAAGAAAGCATTCGCTCAAGGCCTAAAGCCTATTGTTGTTATCAACAAGATTGACCGTCCAGGCGCTCGTCCTGATTGGGTTATCGATCAAGTTTTCGACCTTTTCGACAACTTAGGCGCAACTGATGAGCAGCTAGACTTCCCAATCGTTTATGCTTCTGCACTAAACGGTTTCGCTTCTCTTGATCCAGAAGTCTCAGAGGGTGACATGACTCCTCTGTTTGAAACTATCGTTGAGAAAGTTTCATTCCCTGATGCTGATGCTGAAGGTGATTTCCAGATGCAGATCTCTCAAATCGATTACAACTCATACGTGGGTGTTATCGGTATTGGTCGTATCAAGCGTGGTAGCGTTAAGACTAACCAACAGGTCACTATTATTGGTGCTGATGGTAAGAAGCGTAACGGTAAGATGGGCCAAGTATTAGGTTACATGGGTCTAGATCGTAACGAAGTTGAAATTGCTAACGCTGGTGACATCGTCGCGATTACTGGTCTTGGTCAGTTGCTGATTTCTGACACTGTTTGTGCAACTACTAACGTAGAAGCATTACCACCTTTGTCTGTTGATGAACCAACACTAACAATGACCTTCCAGGTCAACACCTCTCCATTCGCTGGTAAAGAAGGTAAGTACGTCACTTCACGTAACATCCTTGAGCGTCTGCAGCAGGAATTAGTTCACAACGTTGCATTGCGCGTTGAAGAAACTGAAAGTCCAGATCGTTTCCGCGTATCGGGTCGTGGTGAACTTCACCTTTCAATCTTGATTGAAAACATGCGACGTGAAGGCTACGAGCTCGCAGTTTCTCGTCCAGAAGTTATCGTTAAAGAGATCGATGGCGAGATGTGTGAGCCATTCGAAAACTTGACTGTTGATGTTGAAGAAGAGCATCAAGGTAGCGTTATCGAGAAGCTTGGTATCCGTAAGGGTGACATGAAAGACATGCAGATGGATGGTAAGGGTCGTGTACGTATCGATTTCGTTATCCCTAGCCGTGGTCTAATCGGTTTCCAAACTGACTTTATGACAGCCACTTCAGGTTCTGGTCTTATTTACCATTCATTCGACCATTACGGTCCTGTGAAAGGCGGCGATATTGGTCAACGTGCTCGTGGCGTATTGATCTCTAACGCAACCGGTAAAGCACTGACATTCGCATTGTTTAACCTTCAAGCACGTGGTCGTCTATTTATTACCCACGCTGCAGAAGTTTATGAAGGTCAAGTAGTTGGTCTACATGCTCGTGCTAACGATCTTACAGTTAACTGTTTGAAAGGTAAGCAGCTTACCAACATGCGTGCATCGGGTACCGATGAAGCACAAGTACTGACTCCGCATATCGAAATGACACTTGAGCAAGCGCTTGAGTTCATCGATGATGACGAGCTAGTAGAAGTAACGCCGCTGAACATTCGTGTTCGTAAGCGTTTCTTGACTGAAAACGAGCGTAAGCGTCATAACCGCTAATAATCGTATGTCTTTCGAAACATAAGTTTTCGAATTTCGTAAAAAAAGCCCTGAACATGCAAATGTTCAGGGCTTTTTTGTATAGGGATATACTTATCCCCGAAGTACAGGATGTACTAGGAGGGGATTTATTATCTGGTAAATAGTTTGCAGACTGGCAGATAGTGTCAGTTTTACTTTCAGTTAGTTTGGTGACTGTATTGCAACGTCAGGCTTCGTTGGGATCTATTGCTGCCGCAAGCTGATGCGTAAACACTTCTGTGACACGCCATGTAAAGGTCTTGTCGGATTACAAGTTTCAAGTATCTTTTAGAGTGTCATCGAATGGATAGGTGTTTGGTGAGTGAGTTGAAACTGATAACCGTAATTGTATTTATTGCTTGCAGCAGATTGACGTGTTCACACCTGATTATTTGTTTCTTCGATTTAGCTTTTCTCAGATGTTATAAACAAGCTTTTGTCGGATAGGCGACACCTGTTACCAAGTGCCGCCCTCCTAAGAACCGGACGTGCAACTTTCACTGCATACGGCTCAAGCCTCCACTAAGGCGTATTCTGTTACCCAGCACCT
>SDWK01000518.1 GCA_004195335.1 Shewanella sp. | reverse complement strand
CTCCTGCAATACTTGCGTGATATGTAGCTTCTCCATCGTCGCAAGGCTCTGATCAATTGAGATTTTTACTGTTTCATGTGGAGACGATTCTGGAACCAATTGCTGGGATAGCTGGAGTATCTGACTCTGGGAAAGGATGGACTCTCTTTCGATAACATTTTGTAGCTCGCGCACATTACCCGGCCAATTGTGCTGCATCAGTAGCTGCAGTCCCTTGTGGCTGATACGAGTGATCTTCTTGCCCAGCTTTCGATTGAGATCTTGAATGATATGGCTGACGAGCTCAGGAATATCGCTGAGTCTGTCTCTCAAGGGGGGAACTGAAATAGGGAAGACATTGAGGCGATAATAGAGATCCATACGAAACAGCCCCTGTTCTACTCGTTTGAGCAGATCATGATGGGTGGCGGTGATGAGTCTGATATCGACCTTAATGGTGTCGCTGCTGCCAACTCTTTCAAACTCTTGCTCCTGGATCACTCGCAGGAGTTTTGACTGCGCCTCCAGACTCAGCTCGGCTACCTCGTCGAGGAAGAGGGTGCCGTTATTCGCCAGTTCGAATCGCCCCTTACGGCGGCTCGTCGCGCCTGTGTAGGCGCCTTTTTCGTGGCCAAAGAGTTCACTCTCCAGCAGGTTTGAGGAGAATGCGGCGCAGTTGACACAGACTAAAGGTTTGTCGGCACGATTACTGAGTTTGTGCAGGTTTCGTGCGACCAACTCCTTGCCGGTGCCATTTTCGCCGCTGATTAACACCGTACTCTCGGTATTGGCCACCAACTTAATCTGCCCGATAAGTTGCTTTATTTGCGGACTGTCGCCGGAAATGCCCATATCGCCGGTTCTATCTGCCAGCTCAAGCTGGAGATACTGATTCTCTGAGGAGAGCTTTTCAGATAGTGCCTGAACCTGTTGCAGGGCCTGCCTGAGAGACTGCTCAGTTTGTTTTTGTATACTGATATCACGAAATATCGCGACCACACCAACGAGGCTGCCATCTTTATATACCGGCGTCGAAGAATAATGCACGGGAAAGCTGCTGCCGTCCTTACGCCAGAATACTTCGTGGCTTATTTCGCGGGCGATACCATCTTGTAAGGTGTTATATATCGGACACTCTTCTTTGGGATAATGACTACCATCGAGGTGACTATGATGGTGGCAATCATGGATATTTCTTCCCAGCAGTTCAACGCTTTTCCAGCCTGTCATGCGCTCGGCTGCCGGATTAATAAATACCGCATTACCTGCTAAGTTAAAACCATAGATCCCCTCGCTGACCGCATTGAGAATAAGCTGGTTCTCCGGCAGAAAGCCGTCATGTGCCGAGCTTGAGTTTAAATTTATGGCGGTCATAGGGCACCGTAAGAGTATGTGGTTGAGCTCAGTATAGCGCTAAAAACGGTAGTCGCGAAATATCGTGCCTCATTTGTACCGCTTGCAAAAGCCGCACGCAGCTCTTACCATCCAGAAAAGTGTATGAGATGAAGCTCTGAACGATAGAGCATTTCGATTATTAGGAATATTATGAGTTTTACTGCTTGGCTGAGTTTACTGGCTATCTGCTGCTTGGGGGCGATGTCGCCGGGTCCGAGTCTGGCTATGGTTGTACGCCATACTTTGACGGGAGGGCGTGGTATGGGCATTGTCTGTGCATGGGCGCATTCCATCGGTATTGGCTTGTATGCGTTAGTGACATTATTAGGACTTGCTGTCGTGCTTAAACAGGCGCCTATGGTATTTAACGGTATTGCCATTATCGGCGCGCTTTATCTGGCCTGGATGGGGGTTAAAGCATTAGGCTCGAAAGGAGGGATAGCGGATAAGTTAGATGCCGGAAATGGCTCCGATAGCGCCTCATCAACAGATTCTACGGCGGGTCATTCGAGGGCAGCGACATTCGCGGCTGCTCGGGATGGGTTAGCGATTTCGTTATTCAATCCTAAAATAATGCTGTTTTTCCTGGCCTTGTTCAGCCAGTTTGTTATGGCTGCCGAGAGCCTGTTTGGCCAGTCATTAATCGTTTTTACACCACTGGTTATCGACGGCCTTTGGTACACCTTTATTGCGCTGATCCTGTCACACCCAGCGGTGTTGCCTAAGCTCAGGGCAAAGGCTGCCATCATAGATAAACTCTCGGGTGTGGTACTTATCCTACTGGCGATTCGGGTGATCGTGACTATCTGATATCAATGCAGATTGCATAAGCCGATACGGCGGATACAAAAATGCCATCGCAGTTATCTACTGTCGATGGCATTTTTTTAGCTACAAGCTTCGAGCTGCGACATTCCCCGTGTAGGAGTGGCTTTAGCCGCGAATGTTTAAGAGCTCAGAGCCTCGAGCTTAAGCTGTCTCTTCAGTCTTTTCAGTTGTAGATACTGGTGGATTGTTAATGTGATCATCCAGGTTATCGTTAAGCATATCTTTGTATTCTTTTGAAAACCACTCGAGTGCAGCTTCTTTTTCTGCCGCAAGATCGGCTGACTTTAGCGCTGCTTCGAAAGCGTTGAAACGCGAAGCTGCAAAGCGAAATGCCGTTCCTACCTTACTAACATCATTTTCTTTACCGCTTAACTCGTTTGCAAGGGCAATAAACTGATCGGCTAACTGAAAAATGGTGGTTTCTTTTCCCGCTTCTGACATGGTGCACTCACTTAATTAATAATTTTTTGTAGCCGGATTCTAACTTAAATTAGCCATTAATGAATCATTGTTATCAACTATATGAGATCTTTATCGCTATCGAAGATGAGCTAAGAGTGATCGGCCACGAGATTCGAGATTCGAGACTCGAGTTACAAGATACGAGCTAAGAGTTACAAGCTACGAGCAACAAGTTGAAAACCATCCTGAACAGGTTTCAGGATCCATATAGCTTCTAACTGTCATTGCCCTATCTTAAGACTTATAGCTTACCGCTTTCTTTGTACTGTCTCGAAACTTATCACTTATCACTTACCGCTCAGAACTTACAACGGTCTCTACCCTGTCTATTAAAGTTCCGGGTCTGAATCTGTGGTAACCGTACCGTCACGGGAATCATAATAGATGGAAAGTGTGGGCAGCTCATTAAAGAAAAATTTGCATTGATCCGGGCTGATATAAGTTGACCTATAGACCGAATCCGTCACATCGGCAGAGGTGGAGACCTTGGGGGCATCGAGTAGTATGGTGCGCCACACTGACATGCAATCGTTGGTATTATTCAGTCGTGGGCTTGCTTCGAAAGGCGGGTAACTTTGGGCTGGCCAGCCCCACTCGTTTATATCTAATTGACCGCTGCTGCCACCGTCATAAACCTGTAGATTATCGACGGGGCCTGAATGCCCCTTGGATGCCCACTTCACATTGGCCAGTTTTATGCCCGCAGCAAAAGCGCCACCAGTACCTTCCACCGTAGATATTTGAGCATCTTGCTTGATATTAATAAACAACGGCACGGCGATGATCGCCAGTATTCCCAGCACGATAATCACGACGACTAGCTCTATTAAGGTAAAGCCCGAGGCTCGTTGTGTTGGGTGATATCTGTTGTGCATACTGTCATCCATGGAAGCGGTTAAAGGTGAGTCAATGACTCACTCTGTTGTTTTATATGTGAATTGGCCACACGGCTTAGTTGTTCGGGTCTGAGTCGATAGTCACACTGCCGTCGATGGAGTTATAGCTGATGCTCAGATTGGTATTGGCCGAGTAGTCGTAGCGGCAGTTGTTTGAATTGAGGTAGTTAGCCTTATAATCGGTTTCATCGCTATTGCTCGCTTTTGATATGTTGGGCTCATCGCCTTCGAAAATCGTTTCCCAGACAGAGATGCAATCATCGGTATTATCGAGCAGAGGTGAGTCGCCTTTTGAATCCGCGGTTTCCCAATGCTGCGCCGGCCAGCCCGTGTCGTTAAAGTCTAATTCGCCATCCTTGCCCGTGCCGAAGACTTGCAGATCATCTGCGGGTCCGGAACCCACTCGGGTAGCCCATACGGCTTTGGCTAGATTGATGCCTGATTTAAATGCTCCACCGGTGGCTTTGACCGTAGAAACATGGGCATCTTGAGATATATTGAGAAATTTGGGTAGCGCGACGACAGAGAGTATTCCAAGTATAATGATCACCACAACAAGCTCAATCAG
>SDWK01001010.1 GCA_004195335.1 Shewanella sp. | reverse complement strand
TCTCCAATCGTAATGAAGAACTTGCTGAGATGCTGATGCGTCGTCACATACTGTATTCGAAGAATAATGTAGAAAATAAATTAGAAAAAAGTAACTAAACTCAACTGATTTAGCTTATAGCTCTAAAGGGAGAACAAACATGAGTGCAGGTAAGAAGTTTCGTCAAGCTTTGGCAGACAATAAACCATTGCAAATAGTAGGCACCATTAATGCTTACTCGGCAATGATGGCGAAGAAGATTGGCCACCAAGCCATCTACCTTTCTGGTGGCGGGGTCGCTAACGCCTCTTACGGCTTGCCCGATCTTGGAATGACATCACTCAACGACGTGATTGTCGATGTGCAGCGTATTACCTCGGCCTGCGATCTCCCTCTGCTTGTCGATATTGATACTGGCTGGGGTGGGGCGTTTAACATCGCTAAGACCGTTCGTGATATGGAAAAAGCCGGTGCAGCTGCGGTTCATATGGAAGATCAGGTTGCACAAAAACGTTGTGGTCACCGTCCCAATAAAGAGATTGTGTCAACACTAGAGATGGTCGACCGTATTAAAGCCGCGGTTGATGCGCGTACCGATCCCGATTTCTTCATTATGGCGCGAACCGACTCATTCGCTCAAGAGGGACTGGAAGCGGCCATTGAGCGTGCTAAAGCCTATGTTACCGCAGGCGCTGACGGTATCTTTGCTGAAGCGGTTAAAACTGAAGAACATTATCGAGCATTCTCTGATGCACTTGATGTGCCTATTCTTGCCAATATTACTGAGTTTGGTCAAACAGAACTCTGGAACAAGGAGCAGCTAGGAGAGTGGGGCGCATCCATGGTGCTGTATCCACTCAGTGCCTTTAGGGCGATGAATAAAGCGGCCGAAATGGTATATACCTCGATTCTTGAACAGGGCGATCAAAAAGCAGTGGTCGATTCAATGCAAACGCGAATGGATCTGTACAACTACTTGGGGTACCACGAATACGAACAGAAGCTTGATAACCTGTTTGCAGAAGGTAAAAACCTGTAAACCCAGCTGAAATAATTTAGTTAACACCCTACAACTTATGTTTTGTGGCAAGTTTGGTAAATATCAAAATAGGTAACAGCCAAGGCTTACCACTAAAGCAACACATAAGAGCAGATAAATAATAAAAGGAACACGTTATGGTAGATAAGAAACTCAGTGGTGCAGGCCTTCGTGGCCAAAGCGCAGGCGATACAGCCCTTTGTACTGTCGGTCAGTCAGGTTCAGGCCTTACTTACTGTGGTTACGATGTATCAGATCTGGCGGATAATGCCACGTTTGAAGAGGTGGCTTACTTATTATTTAACGGTGAGTTGCCAAACCAAGCTCAACTGGATCACTATAAAACTGAACTGTTCGCCCTGCGCGATCTACCACAAGCACTTAAAGAAGTGCTGCAGCGCATACCTGCCGATGCGCACCCTATGGATGTGATGCGTACCGGTTGTTCATTCTTAGGTAACCTTGAGCCAGAAAACGATTTCAGTGAGCAAAACAAAGCTGCAAATCGCCTGTTAGCCGCTTTCCCTGCGATTATGTGTTACTGGTATAAATTCTCTCACGAAGGGGTTGAGATTGATTGTGTGACTGAAGAAGGCAGCATCGGTGGTCACTTCCTACGTTTACTTAACGGATCCGAACCTTCAGAGCTGCATCGCCGTGTCATGGATGTATCATTAATTCTCTATGCAGAGCATGAGTTTAACGCATCAACATTTACGGCCAGAGTATGTGCATCGACTTTATCAGACATGTTTTCCTGTATCACTGGGGCTATTGGCACGCTACGCGGCCCACTGCACGGCGGCGCAAACGAAGCGGCGATGGATATGATCCAAAAGTTCAGCTCACCAGCAGATGCCAAAACACAAATGGCTGGTATGCTTGAGCGTAAAGAGAAGATCATGGGCTTTGGTCATGCGATTTACCGCACCTCAGATCCACGTAACGTGATCATTAAAGGTTGGTCTGAAAAGCTGGCTAAAGAAAATGGCGATATGTCCCTCTACGATATCTCTGTCGCCTGTGAAGAGTTTATGTGGGACAGCAAAAAGCTGTTCTGTAACGCAGACTTCTTCCACGCATCGACATACCACTTCATGGGCATTCCAACTAAGCTCTTTACCCCGATATTTGTCTGTTCACGTCTTACCGGCTGGGCGGCCCATGTAATGGAGCAGCGCTCGAACAACCGTATAATCCGCCCAAGTGCCGATTATGTCGGTTCAGAGCCGCGAACAGTCAGTCCTATCAGTGAAAGATAATCATAGTGGTTAACCTTGTGGCAGGAATTTTCTGCCACATTATTTATTACTCATTAATTTATAATAATATTTAGATAGCAATAAAATTGACACTACTTGAGGATTTGTTGTTTACGTTAAACCTGCACACACTCAAATCTAGTCTCTGGCACCTAAATATTGATGCTTTCCAGTGGAATACATTATGAATACAAGCTATCGCAAATCATTACCGGGTACCGACTTAGATTATTTCGATACCCAAGCCGCGGTTGATGCCATCAGCCCAGGTGCCTACGAAAAACTGCCATACAGCTCTCGTGTCTACGCCGAGAACTTGGTGCGTCGCTGCAATCCTGAAACATTAACCGATTGCCTTAAACAGATTATTGAGCGTAAACGCGATCTGGATTTTCCTTGGTATCCTGCACGTGTGGTTTGCCACGATATTCTCGGTCAAACCGCATTAGTGGATTTAGCCGGTCTGCGTGATGCGATTGCCGAAAAGGGCGGCGACCCGTCTAAAGTCAATCCAGTTGTGCCGACCCAGCTGATTGTCGATCATTCACTGGCTGTAGAGCATGCAGGTTTTGAGAAAGATGCGTTTGAGAAGAACCGCGCCATTGAAGACAGACGAAATGAAGACAGGTTCCATTTCATCAACTGGACTAAAACCGCGTTTAAAAATATCGATGTGATCCAGCCGGGTAACGGCATCATGCATCAAATTAACCTTGAAAAGATGTCACCGGTAGTGCAATCCCGTGATGGCGTCGCTTTTCCTGATACCTTAGTTGGCACCGACAGCCACACACCTCATGTTGATGCGCTTGGCGTTATCGCCATCGGTGTTGGCGGCCTGGAAGCTGAAAGCGTGATGCTGGGGCGTCCATCTTATATGCGTCTGCCGGATATCGTCGGTGTTGAGCTGGTGGGCAAACGTCAGAGCGGCATCACCGCGACCGATATCGTGTTGGCGATCACCGAATTTTTGCGTAATGAGAAAGTGGTTTCAACTTACCTAGAGTTTTATGGCGAAGGCGCGGCCAATCTCACCTTGGGCGATCGCGCAACGATCTCAAACATGACGCCGGAATTTGGTGCCACTGCTGCCATGTTTTATATCGACGACAAGACCATAGATTACCTGAAACTGACCGGTCGTGATGACAGTCAAGTTAAGCTGGTTGAGACTTACGCTAAGCAAGCCGGTCTTTGGGCTGATAGCCTAAAAGAAGCCGAGTATGAGCGTGTGCTGCACTTTGACCTGTCAAGTGTTGGGCGCAACATTGCCGGCCCGTCGAATCCACATCGTCGTGTCTCCACCAGTGATTTAGCCGAAAAAGGCATTAGTGGTGTGGTTGAACATGAAGAGGGCTTAATGCCCGATGGTGCGTGTATTATTGCAGCGATCACCAGTTGCACTAACACCTCCAATCCACGCAATGTGATTGCTGCCGCTTTGCTTGCGCGTAATGCCAATGCCAAAGGATTAACCCGCAAACCATGGGTGAAAACCTCTTTAGCCCCTGGCTCCAAAGCGGTGCAGTTGTATCTTGAAGATGCGAATTTATTAACTGAACTCGAAGCGCTCGGTTTCGGTATCGTCGGTTTTGCCTGTACAACCTGTAATGGTATGAGTGGTGCATTAGATCCGGTAATCCAAAAAGAGGTGATCGATCGCGATCTATACACCACCGCGGTGCTTTCCGGTAACCGTAACTTCGACGGTCGTATTCATCCCTATGCGAAACAAGCCTTCTTAGCATCACCGCCATTAGTGGTGGCCTATGCGATTGCCGGTACCATACGTTTCGATATCGAGAACGATAGCCTGGGCATTGATAGCGAAGGCAATGAGATCAAACTAAAAGATCTGTGGCCATCTGATGAAGAGATCGATGCCGTCATTGCGAAAAGTGTTAAACCTGAACAGTTCCGTAAAGTCTATGAGCCAATGTTCGACATTAAAGTTGAGTACGGCACAGACAACGATCCGCAATACGATTGGCGTCCACAGAGCACCTATATCCGCCGCCCTCCTTATTGGGAAGGGGCATTGGCAGGTGAGCGTACGATGAAGGGCATGAGGCCTTTGGCAGTACTTGGCGATAACATCACCACCGATCACTTGTCTCCGTCTAATGCCATCATGCTAGACAGTGCTGCTGGCGCATATCTCGATAAAATGGGTTTACCCGAAGTGGATTTTAACTCCTATGCCACGCACCGCGGCGATCACCTGACTGCACAGCGCGCGACCTTTGCTAATCCTAAATTGTTCAATGAGATGGTGACTCAGCTTGGCAAGAGCGGCGAAGTTGAAGTTAAGCAAGGCTCATTTGCGCGGATCGAGCCAGAAGGCCAAGAATCACGCATGTGGGAAGCGATTGAAACTTACATGGAGCGCAAACAGCCGCTTATCATCATTGCCGGCGCCGATTACGGTCAAGGATCATCACGAGACTGGGCGGCAAAAGGCGTGCGTCTTGCCGGAGTTGAAGTGATTGTGGCGGAAGGGTTTGAGCGTATTCACCGAACTAATTTGGTGGGGATGGGCGTGTTGCCGCTTGAATTCACTCATGCAGATAATCGTGATACCTACCAAATCGACGGTACAGAAACCTATGATGTGATTGGCGAGCGTACGCCTGGGGCGCTGTTAACAGTGATCATGACACGTAGAAACGGTGAGCGTGTTGAAATACCGGTTAAGTGTCGCTTAGATACCGCTGAAGAAGTGTCTATCTATGAGGCTGGCGGTATTTTGCAGCGCTTTGCTCAAGACTTTTTAGAGTCTTCAGCCACATGAAGAGTCTTTAACGATATAGAGTCTTCAACGATATAAAGAGTCTTCAGTTGCGTTAAGAGCCTTCAACGGCGTAGCACTGTGACTCATTGAAGTTATATCAATTGTCGTCAGATCTGAGCAATTTGCTCTTATCTGACGCCGTTTATAACGGCGATGTTCATTTCAAGAAAAACCTAACGGTAGGGTCTTATGACGAGCAAAAAGGTTCATTTACCTCAAATCCATCTACCTCAAATAAAGGTGCCTGCAACTTATATGCGCGGTGGCACCAGTAAAGGTGTATTTTTTAACTTAACCGATCTGCCTGAGTCGGCACAAATGGCGGGTAGCGCCCGCGATGCACTGTTGCTGCGGGTGATTGGCAGTCCCGATCCATACGGCAAGCAAACCGATGGCATGGGTGGGGCGACCTCTAGTACCAGTAAAACGGTGATTGTGGCTAAAAGCGCAATGGCTGATCACGACGTTGATTACCTGTTTGGCCAAGTGGCCATCGATAAACCTTTTGTCGATTGGAGTGGTAACTGTGGCAACCTTTCTGCTGCAGTAGGATCGTTTGCGATCAGCAATGGATTAGTCGATAGCTGCCGCATTCCGGAAAACGGCATCGCCGTCGTGAGAATTTGGCAAAAAAATATCAGTAAAACCATTATTGCCCATGTGCCTATTACCCATGGTGAAGTGCAAGAAACGGGTGACTTTGAACTTGACGGTGTGACCTTTCCTGCGGCAGAAGTGCAAGTCGAGTTTATCGACCCTGCAGATAGTGAAGGATCTATGTTCCCAACGGGTAACCTGATCGATGATTTAGTGCTGCCAACCGATGTGGTTGCCAGCGGCGTGTTAAAAGCGACGATGATCAACGCGGGTATTCCAACGGTGTTCGTTAATGCAAAAGATTTAGGTTATACGGGGGCAGAGCTACAAGAAGCCATCAATGGCGATGAAAAAGCGCTAGCCATGTTCGAAACTATTCGTGCCTATGGCGCGGTGAAGATGGGGCTTATTAAACACATTGATGAAGCGGCAGGGCGTCAACACACGCCCAAAGTGGCGATAGTGGCAGAGCCTGTTGATTACACCTCATCAAGCGGCAAGGCAATTTCAAAGTCAGATATCGACCTGAACGTACGCGCACTCTCTATGGGCAAACTGCACCATGCGATGATGGGCACAGCTGCGGTTGCCATAGGCACTGCCGCAGCTATCCCTGGTACGTTAGTGAGCTTAGCCGCCAGCAATATTGAACGTGAAAGTCAGGACTCTGGTTTTGTCGAATTTGGTCATCCTTCAGGAACACTTAAAGTGGGCGCACAAGCAAGCCTTGTCGATGGTCAGTGGCAAGTGAATAAAGCGGTCATGAGTCGAAGTGCACGGGTGCTGATGGAAGGTTGGGTGCGAGTGCCCGCCGATGTGTTGCAAAAATAAGTTGTTCTAAGTAATTGTTTTGTAATATGGCATCTGAATCTGCGGAGTAGGCTGGAGTCACACTTAAATGAAAAAAGCTGTCATCTTGCTCTCTATGGGAGAACAGGATGACAGCTTTCAGGTGTTATCTTTATTACTGAATGAATAAAGGTAGCACTTGTGAGCAATTAGCCCATTTTTCTTGCTGCCATCTCTTGTTGACTTGCCATGTACTCATTGAAAGTACCCTGGAAGTTTACTAATGTCTTATCTTTCACGTCGATGATGCGCGTGGCGAGAGATGAAACAAACTCACGGTCGTGGCTGACGAAGATCAATGTACCTTGGTAGATTTTCAGTGCGTTGTTTAACGCCTCAATCGCTTCCATGTCCATGTGGTTAGTCGGCTCATCCATTATCAGGACGTTGATGTCCATCATCATTAACTTGCCGAATAATAGGCGGTTCTTCTCACCACCAGAACAATTTCTAACTTTCTTGTTCGCATCATCTTCAGTGAACAACAAACGGCCTAACATGCCACGGACCATTAAGTCGTTATGCTTAGGTGTGCGCCACAGTGAGATCCAGTCGAATAGGTTTAGATCGTTATCAAAGTCTTTGCTACTGTCCTGTGGACAGTAACCAATTGACGCATTTTCAGACCACTTGATCACGCCTTCGCAGTTTTGTAATTCATCGACTAGGCAACGTAATAAGGTAGATTTACCCACACCGTTCTCACCGATAACGGCAAGTTTAGCACCGGCTTCTAGGATAAGCTCGCCACCTTCGAATAACATGTCGCCATCAAAACCGTGACCCAGATTTTCCAATACCAGCGCTTGGCGATGCAGCTTCTTACCATCATCGAATCTGAGTGATGGCGTCATACGGCTCGATGATTTAACGTCATCTAATGAAATTTTATCAAGTTTCTTAGCACGAGAACTCGCTTGTTTCGCTTTAGATGCATTGGCACCGAAGCGGTTAACGAAGTCTTGTAGCTCGGTCATCTCAAGGCTCTTTTTAGCGTTGCCGGCCAGCAGTTGCTCCTGGATTAATGCCGATGCTTCCATAAAGTATTCATAGTTGCCCGGATAGACGCGTAGTTCACCGTAATCAATGTCCGCCATGTGCGTACAAACAGTGTTTAAGAAGTGTCTGTCGTGCGAGATGATGATCATGGTGCACTTGCGTTTGTTGAGCTCGGCCGCCAACCAGTTAATGGTGTAAATGTCCAAGTTGTTGGTAGGCTCATCGAGTAGCAAGATATCTGGATTTGAGAACAGTGCCTGTGCCAATAACACACGCAATTTCCAACCCGGTGCGACTTGACTCATGAGGCCAAAATGAAACTCTTCTTCGATACCAGCTTCAAGAAGGATCTCACCCGCGCGGCTTTCGGCGCTGTATCCATCCATTTCAGCAAACTCACTTTCAAGCTCACCCACTTTCATGCCGTCAGCATCGCTCATCTCAGGTAGCGAGTAGATACGTTCGCGTTCTTGCTTCACTTTCCACAGTTTGGCATCGCCCTGAATGACGGCGTCAATTACACTGAATTCTTCGAATGCAAACTGATCCTGGCTTAGGGTGCCGACCTTTTGGCCTGGAGTGATTGAGACATTACCTGAGGTAGGCGCAAGCTCACCACTGAGGATTTTCATGAAGGTGGATTTACCACAACCATTCGCACCAATTAAACCGTAGCGGTTGCCGTTGCCAAATTTAGCGGAAATGTTTTCAAACAGTGGCTCAGGGCCGAACTGCATCGTGATGTTTGCGGTAGAAATCAATGGAATGTCCCAGCTGTATACTGACAGGTCAATTATTTGAATCTTGGCCAACGAAAAGCCATTCAGAATAAGAAGTACGTTAGTATGGATAAAAGAGCGCGGATTATACAGAGTTTTGGGCTCCGATGTCGAGTAAAGACAGTCGCTAAACGTAGTTATCTCGTAGGAAGATAATAATAACGGCTCGTGGCTTCATTTTTTTGTGGGTGAATAGTGGAATTTATTGTTATTATTACCCCATTGAACAGACCACTACATTTTGGTGGTCCAGTTATTCACTCGATGAATACTGACATTTACTTATAGATAATACCTGCGGTATTTGGATATCCCATGATTGAACAGCAACAGAATAACCCGTTACATGGCCTAAACCTCGAGACAATGCTCACTGAACTTGTGGATTATTACGATTGGAAGATTTTATATGCAGCATTGCGCCTAGAGTGTTTTAACTCGAACCCCAATATGGCAGCATGCCTTAAGTTCTTAAAGAAGACTGAGTGGGCGAGGGATCGGGTTGAAAGCTTTTATCTGTATCGCTTTAAACGTATGCCAAAAGGTAATTCAGCTCAATTTGAGTTGAAGCCGCGAGAGCGTGGCTTTGCCGATGGTATTGTACCGCGTAAGCCAGAAGAGCTGACGGTTGAGCTTATCGCTGAGATGCGTACGAAAGCAACTGCTGATTATGAAGAAATGAAGCAAAACAAGGGCGGACGGTCAAGTTACGGCAGTGATAAGCCAAGAGCCCAAGATTCTTATGCTCAGAATCGTAGCCCAAGTAATAAGAAACCTGCACCGTCGCAAGATCCTAAGAACCCTTGGGGTAAATAGACTTAAGTATCAATAGTAAATATCTGTAGAGCAGTACAGTAGGGCGTCGTTTTTTCTTAATTGAGATAAAAACGGCGCTTTTTTTTGGAAATGACCTAACCAGACTACCGCCGAAGTTATTATATAGTCATCAAAAAAGCGGAGTGAGGTTGAAATACGGGTTTTTAGTTTGGAAACATTCAGGCATAAAAACCAGCTTTCGTTGGTCTGTGATCTTTGCTCTTCATAGAGGAATATCGCCCTCTTTATAAGTGCTCTAACCAAATGTACTTAGATTATCAGTTTGACTTTGGCGAATTTCAGGCATAAAAAAGCCAGCTTTCGCTGGTATTATCTTCTCTTCTCTTCTCTTCTCTTCGAAGAGAAGTGGTACAACCGAGTGGATTACTATTTTAAAAAGGAATACCGCCCCCTACCGCCGCCTTTATAAAGAGAGGGTAGTGCTCTAACCAAATGAGCTTAGGTTATCAGTTTGACTTTGGTGAATTTCAGGCATAAAAAAACCAACTTTCGCTGGTATTATCTTCTTTTTAGAGAGAAGTGGTACAACCGAGTGGATTCGAACCACCGACCCCTACCATGTCAAGGTAGTGCTCTAACCAACTGAGCTACGGTTGTATTGGTTGCGGGAGCTGGATTTGAACCAACGACCTTCGGGTTATGAGCCCGACGAGCTACCATACTGCTCCATCCCGCGTCCATGTTACTGTCCGTTTGGCTATTGCCTTGGAACGAGCGCTATATTACGGGATACAGTTTTGGTTGCAAGTAAAAAAAGAACTTTTATGCTTAAGTGTAGGTTTGCTGTGCAACTTGCTCTTTTATACTACATATATAAGGAGGGACCCAAGGATCCCTCAACATAAAATCCTGATTAGCGGCTCATTAATAACCGCTATCCAGTACGGATGGCTTTAAGTTATCTGATTTTTGGATATAGCGTAACCTCAACGCAAATAGAATTGCTGCACTGGTTAATCCTGCAATCAATCCAATCCAAAAACCATGCGCTCCCATAGGAGGTACGATTAAATCAGTTCTGGCAAGTATATAGCCAAGCACCATACCTATAGCCCAATAGGATACTAAGGTGATGTAAAGTGCGCTTCGCGTGTCTTTATACCCTCGGAGCGCTCCAGCAGCGACAACTTGTACTGAATCCGACAATTGATAAAGTGCCGCTAAAAACATCAGGCTTCCGGCTAAAGCAACAACTTCGGGATTATCGTTATATAGGTACGCAATCTCTTTTCTAAATAGTACAGTGATTATTGCTGTGATTACCGCAAGTGTGAACGAAATACTTAATCCCACCTTTGTGATGAGTTTTGATATATGGGCTTTATCTTGGCCTAAGTAATAGCCGACGCGAATAGATACCGCAATACCTATAGAAAGTGGCAGCATGAATACAATAGATGAGAAGTTTAGTGCTATTTGATGGCCAGCAACAACATTGGCGCCAAGAGGTGCCAGTAACAAAGCGATAACCGCAAACAGACTCACCTCAAAAAAGAGTGCCATGGCGATAGGAAAGCCATGTTTAGTCATATCCCACATGGTTTTCCATTGTGGTTTATGAAATGACTGGAATGGCGCCAGCTCAGCAAACTTTTTATGTAGTTGCATATAAATCACCATGGCAATGAGCATCGCCCAAAAAACCAACGCTGTAGCGATTCCGCAACCTGCGCCGCCCATTGCAGGTATTCCAAAGTGGCCATAGATAAAGATATAGTTAGCGGGAATGTTTACGGCCAATCCGACAAACCCGATTACCATAGTCGGTAAAGTATAAGAGATCCCTTCACTACAGCCTCGAAGTACCTGATAGAGCACGAAGGCAGGCACTCCCCATGAGAAGCCTTCTAGGTATCCGATGCTTAATCTGGCAAGTTCGGGATCTAATTTCATCATGGTAAAGATGTTTTGTGCAAAAGTGAGAAACACAATCACACCTATACTGCCTATTATGGCAATATATCCAGCTTGATGCGCAAGTGGTTGAATCGCTCTTTGGTTATTAGCGCCATGATAGTGAGCAAATACAGGCGTAAATGCCATCAATAGCCCTTGAACGAAAAGTAGTGCCGGAAGCCATAGACTAGTTCCGATGGCTACGGCAGCCATATCCACTGCACTAACGCGACCAGCCATGACAGTGTCGATGAAGCCCATCAAGGTCTGTGTGACTTGGGCGATCAGTACAGGTAGTGCAAGTTGCACTAGACGTTTGGCTTGAAAGCCGAATTGATTCATGAAAGCTGCCTTTAATACGAATGAGAGGTAAAATGTTTACAGGTATAGTTCAAGCCACGTGCGAAGTGGTTGCGATAAATAAGAAAGATGGCTTAAATACGCTTGAGATCGCTATGGAACCCGAGTTACGTGAGGGGCTCATAACAGGCGCGAGTGTTGCTAACAACGGTGTCTGTTTAACGGTTACACGAATAGTGAATGATAGGGTGTTTTTCGATGTAATGGAAGAGACCTTGAGTGTGACTAACCTCTCAGATTTGACTCTTAGTTCTAAGGTGAACATCGAACGCTCATTAACATTTGGAAGTGAGATCGGTGGCCATATTTTATCCGGCCATGTTCATACGCTTGCACGTATTCTCGAAGTGAGCGATACCGATAGTCATTTTAATATCAAACTTGGTGTTGATGCTAAGTGGATGAACTATATTCTCTACAAAGGTTTCGTGGGGGTCAATGGTTGCAGTTTAACGGTAGGTGAAGTTACCGATACCAGTTTCATGTTGCACTTAATCCCTGAGACATTAAAGCTGACAAACCTAGATAATTCGAAGGTTGGAGGATTCCTGAACATTGAGATAGATAGTCAAACTCAGGCAATCGTCGATACAGTCGAGCGGGTACTCGCTAAGCGAGCAGATTTGCAAATATAGTGCTTTGACTGTGTTGTCATCGGGTGATGGGGAGATTAATAAATCTGTTCATCACCTGAGTCGATAAATAACTCAATCTTATGTCGTGCCTCATCGATATGGACCCTAAGGTGAATGGGGTTACAACAGATCCTGCAGTCATCATAGTAATCTTGATCTCCACTGGTTCCATCGATGTCTATATGCTGATGGTGCCCACAATGAGGACAACTAATTGTTTGTGTGGCATACCTCATTTTCATACTCCTGCTCAGCCATAGTTTCAAATAATCATCATTTCAAATAAACATCGGTATAAATCAATATCCTGATAACTGAAACTGCAAGGTATTAACCTTACATGCGATAGTCCTGTTAGTTTTTATTTTCACAGACAGATACAAGTATTCAGGCATGGAATCATGTTTAGTTTGAAACAAGTTTTCTTCACCATTAAGTATAGTCCATGGTGTTTGAATCTTGTGCTCGTAAAGTTGAAATCGAACTGTTCTACTGCTGTAAATAAGGTAGGAATTGAGCAAGGAATATTTTTCACCGAAAAATCAACTGTATGCGCCGTCAAGGAAACGAAAGAAGAAGGGGATGTGTGCCTCAGCTGTTATGGTTGGTGCATTACCCG
>SDWK01000249.1 GCA_004195335.1 Shewanella sp. | reverse complement strand
AGACTATATCTTTTTGCGAAAAAATTCGATTAACAAGTCACTTGAGTTGGCCGATGGTAAGTTGCCGCCGGAACTTGTTGATCAAGACGCCACTTAGGGCATCTACCGCTTCCGCCGTGGTATCCCTGCGGCCTGTCCGTAGTCCACGGATTCAAGCTCAAGACCGTCCTTGAGGCGCTTGTGGGCTTCTGGAGTGTTCAGCCTAACCCATGCAGCGGCTTCAGCCCTTGTGAGAAAAGCCCCCTTCGGCGTAACCCACCCCAGTTCAACCTCTGAACCGAATAGATTGTTCCGTCCGAACACCTCAGAGTGCATCTCTGTGGCATCGCCGGGGTAATGCTGCCCTTCGCACATAATGGCAACACGAAGGATCTTCAGTCCCTCCAGGTCGACCAGAGACAGGTCACGAAAATCACCTAAAGTCCGGGGCGTTTCCATAACTTTAACTTTCATGGCTTCATCCAATATCTACCCCCTCTTTACCATTTGACAATCCAGCCCAAATATCAGAATATCAAATTACGGGGGGACTTAAAACCACCCGTTATAGAGCCCGGTCACACACCCCTCCGTGATCGGGCTTTTTTATTCATAAGTGTCAAAACTCTATTTCTTTTTCTTATCATCTCTCTCTCTGGCATTAAACACGATCACCAAAAAAACCGCGATTGCTATAGCACCAACCCAGATCAAAGGACAACCCCTTTGACGGTCGCCCTTGCTATGGCTAGCTTCCCGTTGCCTACAGTTAACGCTAATAGTAGCTTCTTCATTTTCTGCCCTTTAGATTTGATATTTATACTGCATAACATCACTTTGCCAAGCCTGAAGAGTTGTTCCGATAAACCCCAGATAGCGGGAAAAAATCTATTTTTATCAAGTATAGACGAAACCCTGTGTCAGTTCTCAAAACTCACCGACCAATAAGAAAGGGCCACCCCGTTTCCGAAGAGTGCATAAAGCTGTGGCCAACCGACCATGATTTCGATCTCAAAACTCTATAGACAAGTGAGATCCACCTGAAAACTGATTTGACACAACTTTAGAGATGCGCCTTTCTGCAAAAAACGTTGATCGCAGAACTTTCAAGATTAAAGACACCGGCCGGAATTGAATATGCTGGGGGAGTTCATGGGCGATATATAATTCCTGCCGTAGTTGATTTCTAGTCCGGTGGTGGTAAGTGTATAGAAAATAGTGGAAAATCTCAAAATCCCGACAAAGCTAGCCCTTCTGTGAGGGGGGGACGGAAAGCGGCGGGTCTTTGCGAACAAAGATGGCCGAGCTGCCGAAGGATATCGATCCTGAAGACAGCCCGGCTTTTTTGTTGCCAGCCGGTATCGAAACCAGAACGGAGAAGGTAGGAAATAGAAATCTTGTATCGTCAAGGGGGAACCTCCTTCCCCAGCAAATAGTAAACCCTAAGGGCACGAAGGAGGCTGTAATGAAAACGAGAACAATATTGAGAAGATTTCGTTGGTTATTGTTATTGGCCGTTATTTCTACCGTGGCTTGTGGCGGGGGTGGCAGCGGAGGGGATAGCCCTGCACCGACAGCAATCTCATATAGCGGAGTAACAGACCCGGCAATGATCACTGATCAAAATGCCGCTGATTTAGCTCTATTTGCTGTTATGGGTGCCTTCCTCGGTGCGGATGTTGGGTTCGATTTTTTCCCCGCCCTAAAAGGTACTGGAGCATATGTCGCATCTGGGAATTGTGGCGGAACTGCGGAAGTGGAATTTAATTATGATGAGCAAACAGGGGCGATTGGTGGCAGCCTTCTACTAGAAAAATATTGCAGTGATGAAGCTGAATACAGTGGCACAGTGGACTTATCTGGTGAGGCAGACTCCTTAACCGATAAAGTGATTCAATGGCAGTTTGCATTTAAAAGCTTAACCATGATCGAAGACAATGAACCGATGACACTCAATGGTGAGGTATCCCTGGTTGTAGCTAGCCTACGGTTGTCAATAGACATTGTTGCTAGAGACGACCTCGATGGAAAGGTTTATTGGATTAATGGGATTGTTCTGAATTTTTCCGAGGGTGTGGGCTTTGAAGAAATTGACGTATCCGGGCGTTTTTATCATCCCGATTATGGCTATATTGACTTGTCGACAACTACCCCTCTCGTTTCCTACGATGGCCCTCCCTCGGAGGGCGTTGTGCAAGCTCTTGGCGGTCCCGGCACCTCTGGTGATAACACCAAGTCTCATCTTACGTTTCTACCATTGACTAGGTGCAAGGTTGAGGCAGACACAGACGGTGATGGTGCTTGGGACTGGTTTTCCGGGACCCTAATGCTGGATGGTACCGTAGTCCCTCCTGACGCTGGGGAAATGGCCACTGTCACTGGAACGCTCTCCTTGCCAATGACCGCAACTTGCGCTGAATGGGTCGTCGCCATCGACAACGATACCGATGGAGATAATGGATTTGTGGCGTTTTCTGATGGCACCTGTGGCTCCAGTGAACAAATAAGCTATACAATCGTCAATGTCCCTGCTGGCACTTATTACCTTTATGCGGTTGCGTTCTTGGAGCCGCGCACAGGTGGCCCCATTCCTGGTGACTATTTAGGGTTTTACCCCACCGGACTAGCAGAGCCGACAGGTCCCAATACTCTTATCCCGGACACCGGGATGGTAAATTTTGATATCCCACTGTGGCTAATTCCTGGTGGCGTAGAACCAGACATTACGCCACCAACGACACCTTCCGGTTTTGTCGCATCGAACATATCGAGCAGCCAAATACTGCTGTCGTGGAATGCTTCAGATGATGCCGTTGGGGTTAGTGGCTACGAGCTATTCCGCGATGGAATCTTATTGGTCTCAGTGGCCGAGACGACCTACTTTGATCCAGCCTTGGTCTCTGAAACAGAGTATTGCTATACCGTCAAGGCTTTTGACGAGGCGGGGAATAAGTCTGCGATGAGTAGTCCTATTTGTGCCACGACGCTGATTATTCCATTTACGACCTTTACTATGCCAGATACGGGGCAGGTACTGTCCTATAGTGAAGTTTTTGGTGAGGATTCAGACTATTCCATCAATCCCCTTTCCTATCAAAGCAATGGAAACGGAACGATAACGGACAATGCGACTAAACTAATGTGGCAACAAGAGGATGATGGAATAAGAAAAACATGGTACGACGCTAAATCCTATTGCAGTAACCTGGAACTTGGCAGTCATGGAGATTGGCGCTTGCCTGTAGACATGGAGCTAATCTCCATCGTTCACTATGACCAGTTAAATCTCCCGGCAATTGACATCAACTATTTTCTAAATGTCTCGCCAATTGAATATTGGACAGCTACATCAGTAGGAGGGGACCCTAACTCTGCTGTGGCTTGGTGTATAAATTTCAGTGATGGACAGTGTCGTCTTCAGACTTTTGATGAGGAGGGGAGGCACATTCCTTATTTAAAGACAGATCCTTATTATGCTAGGTGCGTGAGAGGTACAGGCTTTTCATCGCAGAGCTTCTCTGATAATGGAAACGGGACGGTAGTGGATAACGTGACTGGACTCGAATGGCAGCAGGGAGAGGGACCTTACCAAACATTGGAGTCGGCTTTGACTTATTGCCAAGAGCTTGATCTAGATGGAAGCACAGACTGGCGATTGCCCAATGTGAAGGCATTGAAGTCGTTAACAGATACGAGTAGGCCGGAATCCCCGAGCATAAACACCCTGTACTTTCCGGAAGCAGATGGAACCTACTGGTCCTCCACGCGTCACCGCTTTCACTTTTCTATCGCATGGGGGGTAACGTTTGGAGATGGACATGTCCATTATACTGACATTCCTGATAACTACCTGAACACTCGATGCGTCCGAGGGGGGAATTAACTATAGCGGGCAGAAGTGTTTCAAGACGTTCTATGCATGACTTAAAATCAAGAAAGCCCCAGCCTGTTTATACGGGCCGGGGCTTTCCTATAAGTTGATCTATATTGCTGTCCTCGGTGGGTTTCAGGGTAGTGTCGCCTCAGTTCTCAAAATTCCTGATAAATAAGAACGGCCAACCCGATATTTCGAGTTGGCCGTTTGTGTGTCTTATTGATGGTGATTTAGGGGATTTAGTTTTTCCTACAGTCGCAACGGTAGTGATAAGCGGTGGCGA
>SDWK01000236.1 GCA_004195335.1 Shewanella sp. | reverse complement strand
CACGGCTGCACTGGCAGCGCTTGTGCCTTTAATCATGCTCGTTTTGCTGGATCGTGTGCATGAATGGGGGCAGCGGGAGCATCTGTTCGCGCTGGCGTTTTTGCCCTTTATTATCATTCGCTGCCTGCGTTATAGCGGTAATCCTGCGCCCGCGGTATTGCTGTTCTTTGTATCGATTGCGATGGGTCTGGCGTGCGCGCTGAAAGCCCCCCAGTTCTGCTTCATCTGGTTTGTTGCCGAGGCCTACCTGCTGTTTCGCTACCGGCACGTCTGGGATCCGAAGCGCCGAAAATACCTTGCTCAGTGACCATAATCGATTGGGTTGAGCCTATGGCATTGTTGACTTTCACCTTGTGGCCTTTGGCCTCAAGGAGCTCGATGGTGTCTCTGTTAAGACTCCGTTCGACTCTGAGGACATCGGGCAGCCATTGATGATGGATCCTTGGTGCCGCCGTTGCCTCGGCGATATTCAGATCGTGATCGATAACATTCATGATGACCTGCATCGTGGTGGTGATGATCCTTGACCCACCTGGGCTACCTGTGACGATAAAGGGCTTGCCCTCTTTCATCACTATGGTCGGACTCATGGAGCTGAGCGGGCGTTTGTTTCCTTCTACCGCATTGGCTTCACCGCCAACCAGTCCATAACCATTTGGCGTGCCGGGTTTAGCCGAGAAGTCATCCATCTCATTATTGAGCAGTATGCCCGTGCCTTTTGCGACTAGGCCAGAGCCATAACTAAAGTTCAGGGTATAGGTGTTGGAAACGGCATTGCCCCATTGGTCGACAACGGAGTAATGAGTGGTCTGATTGCTTTCATAGGGCACTAAGTTGCCGGGTTTAATATCACGACTGGGTGTTGCCTTATTCGTTTTGATTTGGCTGGCCAGTTTCTTTGCGTAATCTTTGCTGATCAGCGCCTGAACTGGCACTTTATAAAAATCAGGATCGCCAAGATATTCACTGCGGTCAGCATAGGCGCGCTTCATCGATTCCGTCATCAGATGGAGGGTGGCCGCGGTATTGTGGCCCAGTTTATCGATGGGGAACTGCTCTAACATGTTGAGCATTTCGATGATGTGTATGCCACCCGATGAAGGAGGGGGCATTGAGATCACCTGATAGCCCCGATAATCGCCTTGCACCGGTTTACGCTCGACAACCCGATAGTTTTTTAGGTCCTCGAGTGTCATGATCCCACCGGCACCTTGTACAGCAGAAACGATCTTCTGTGCCGTCTCGCCTTGATAAAACCCCTTGCTGCCATTGGCGGCGATAAGAGTGATGGAGTGAGCCAACTCAGGCTGCTTGAGGGTATCTTTGACACGATAATCACTGCCATCGGCTTTATAAAATATCTCAGCAGAACTAGGCCATTTGACGAGGCGCTTTTTAAGGCCGGTGAGCGAGGTCGACAGATCGGGGGTGACTTCTATACCCTCTTTGGCCATTTTAATTGCGGCTGCCGTGACCTGTTTCATCGTCATGGTGCCATATTTTTGTAAAGCCAGCTCCATTCCCATGACGGTTCCGGGGACACCGACGGCTAAGCCATGCTCACGGCTTAAGCGTGAGTCGGGATCACCATTTTCATCGAGAAAAATATCTTTATGCGCCTGAGAGGGCGCCATCTCCCGATAGTCGATGGCGATAGTTTTATTGGACTGGGCAAGGTGCACCAGCATAAAACCACCGCCACCCAGATTACCGGCTCTGGGCAAGGTCACAGCAAGGCTAAATCCAACGGCAACGGCCGCATCTACCGCGTTTCCTCCCTGTTTTAATATCTCTACTCCAGCGCGTGTTGCCAGGGCTTCTTGGCTCGAGACCATGCCATGCTCAGCCCAAATAGGTTGAACTGTCGCCATATGGCTATATATTGATGGTTCAGCCGCTTGTACCGGTGAGACATGAATGACTGTAGAGATACTGAACAATGGTACAGCAACTGACATGGCGACAAATAGGGTCTTAAACGAGCGCATGAGTTATCCCTTTTAGTTTTTTTAATTATTTATCAGAGCAATGTGACGTGAAAAACTAAAAAATGCAAGTCAGCACACAAGGGGGAAGGAGTTTGATAGGTCAAGTGTTCAGAATTGAGTTTGTTGAGGATATAGCATCGATTCCTCCTCAAGAGTGGGATCTGTTGATGTCTGAAGGGAAGACAGATTGCTGTCCATTTATTCGTCATGAATACCTGTCGGCATTGGAAACTAGTGGTGCCGTGAGTCCAAAAACAGGTTGGACTCCCATGCACCTGACGGTTTTTATGGATGATAAGCGTGTCGCCGTGATGCCGCTCTACAGCAAGATGCACTCCTATGGAGAATATGTGTTCGACTGGGCTTGGGCCGAGGCCTATGAGCGGAATCAGGTGCAATATTATCCTAAGCTGTTAAGTGCGATCCCGTTCACACCCGTGACGGGGGCAAGGCTTGGCATCAGTCAAACATTAGGGGCGACTCAGGTTGAGGCTGTCTGGTCGAATATTGTTAATGCGCTAAATCAACGACTCGAACAAGAGTGCTTCTCCGGTTGGCACTGTTTGTTTCTTCCCCAAGGGCAGTGTATGGGGCTTGCTAAGCAACGGACATTAACGCGGACTGGGACTCAGTTTCACTGGCTAAACAGAGGGTATGCAGACTTCGAGGGATTTTTGTCCCAGATGAGCGGGCGAAAGCGAAAGAATATTCGCAAAGAGCGTGAAAAGGTCCGCCAATATGGTCTGAAACTTACGTTTATCGACGCTTGTGATATCACCGATGCGCAATGGCAGAGCTTTTTTCTTTGCTATCAAATGACCTATGCAAAAAAATCGGGTCATTATGGGTACCTCAATCTGGCTTTTTTCAAAACCCTTGGGCGAACCATGGCTGATAGTGTCAAGTTGCTGATTGTCGAGGAGTCTAATCAAAACGCGGCAACAGCCGATCCCATTGTTGCCTCTGCGTTGTATTTTAAAAGCGCGACTCATCTATATGGGCGTTATTGGGGGGCACTTCAAGAATATGACGCTTTACACTATGAGGCCTGTTATTACTCAGGCATAGAGTACTGCATTAAACATGGTTTAGCGGTCTTCGATGCTGGGGCACAGGGGGAGCATAAGTTAACCAGAGGATTTGAGCCGGTGATCACTTATTCTAGTCATGAGATTTGCCATCCGGCTTTTCGTGAAGTGATAGAGGCGTTTACCGAGCAAGAAACTGAGCAGAACAGACGTTATATGAAGGAAGCTGCTAAGTTATTGCCATTTAAAGGTGAGACTTGAGTGAATTATCTTTTAGTCGTCATTCTGAACTCATTCTTTGCAAAGAGCTGAATCCATGGTTTTTGTGCTTGAGGACTTGAAGGGGAGTCACCTTCAAACCCTATGGCTTTGTTTGCAGTACGAAGCTTGTGACGAAAAAACTAACCTAACGCTAGCCAGAAGCCCACGCCTACCATGAGAGAGCCTGCTATACGGTTCATCCATTTGATATTATCCCCTTTAGTCAGGAATACTTTCAGGCTCTTTCCACCCGTTGCGTATGCGGTCATGCTGACAAATTCGGTAAACATGATCACACTCAATAGCCCAATGAACTGAGGGGCGAGCGCCTTATCGACATTAATGAAAGGAGGCAGAAGAGATATCATAAATGCCCAGCCTTTAGGGTTTGCGATGGCAGTGATGAAGCCTTGAGTGATGAGAGCACCGTTACTGATACTACTTGTTTGGCTATCAAGCTTAGCCATCTTGCCTTTAGTCCGCCACATCTGTACGCCTATGTAGGCAAGGTAGAGTCCACCCACCCACTTTAAGACGTCAAATAATTGAGGATAGTGGAGCATAATGCTCGCGACGCCCATAACAGCAGCGACCGCCACTAATGCTACGCCTACAAGTTCTCCTATCATCATCCAAAGGGTACGTTTTACCCCTATGCTCATGCCGAGTGTCATGGCGAGCGTCATACACATTCCCGGCGTAATCGATACAAAGAAGAAGGTAGGAAAAAAAACGGCGAGTACAGTGAGATCTAGCATGGGTATGTTGGTGTCATAGGTTTGATATGGTGGAACAGTGTAGATAAATAATGACTCTCTGGAAACAAAAAACCAGCCATGTTGGCTGGTTTTACATGGGTGTAACC
>SDWK01001008.1 GCA_004195335.1 Shewanella sp. | reverse complement strand
GCTTCCAGCAAGATTGAGTAGATCGGCAAGGTTCTGCTCTGCTTCACTCGCGCTAATAACTGGAGCCGCTTCGGTACTAGTACCTTTGGCAGCAGCTGCATTTCGCTTCTGATGATACGAGTAACCCGTACCTGCAGGAATCAAGCGACCCACTATCACGTTCTCTTTAAGACCGCGCAGTTTGTCTTTCTTACCACCAACAGCAGCTTCAGTAAGAACACGAGTGGTCTCCTGGAACGATGCTGCCGAGATAAATGACTCAGTTGCTAGAGATGCCTTGGTGATACCAAGAAGCTCACGGTCGAACGTAGCAGGCTGCTTACCTTGTGCGACAAGTTCGCGGTTAGCGATCTTAACACGAGACACTTCCGCCTGCTCACCCACTAAGAAATTACTATCACCTGCGTTAGTGATTTCGCACTTACGTAGCATCTGACGAATAATTACTTCAATGTGCTTATCGTTAATTTTTACGCCCTGAAGACGGTAAACTTCTTGGACTTCATTAACGATGTAGTTAGCCACTTTATGTATACCACGTAAACGTAGAATATCATGAGCAGCTTCAGCACCATCGGCAATAACCTCACCACGTTCGACTTTTTCACCTTCGAACACGTTTAGGTTACGCCACTTAGGGATCATCTCTTCATAGTGCTCGCTACCATCAGCAGGCGTGATCACAAGACGACGCTTACCTTTAGTCTCTTTACCAAACGAGATAGTACCTGAGTGCTCAGCAAGAATGGCTGGCTCTTTCGGCTTACGTGCTTCAAACAGGTCGGCTACGCGAGGTAGACCACCGGTAATATCACGAGTCTTCGACGATTCTTGTGGAATACGCGCTAGCGCGTCACCAACATTAATTGGCGCATTATCGTCTTGGTTTACAATCGCGTTGCCAGGTAAGAAATATTGCGCTGGAACTTCAGTTCCAGGGATCAGCAATTCAGCGCCATCGGCACCGATTAGACAGATCGCAGGACGCATCTCTTTACCCGCACTAGGACGTTGACCAACTTCCATCACAACGATAGATGAGAGACCCGTTAGTTCATCTGTTTGACGTGTCATAGTGACACCATCAATCATATCGACAAACTTGATACTACCCGCTACTTCAGAGATGATTGGATGAGTATGCGGATCCCAGTTAGCGATAATCTCGCCAGCTGCAACTGCATGATCTTCCAATTTCTCAAGAATTGTACCGTAAGGTACTCTGTAGCGCTCTTTCTCACGGCCAAGTTCATCGATAATCGCAATCTCAGATGAACGAGAAACGATAACCAACTTACCTTCGCTGTTTGTAACGTGCTTAGCATTGTGCAGCTTAAGTGTACCAAGGTTCTTAACCTGAACATTGTTCTCAGCTGAAGCTCGAGACGCCGCTCCACCAATGTGGAAGGTACGCATCGTAAGCTGCGTTCCTGGCTCACCAATTGACTGAGCAGCAACAACACCAATGGCTTCACCCTGGTTAATGATATGACCACGAGCCAAATCACGACCATAACAAGCAGCACACACACCAAAGTCTGTATCACAGCTAATTACTGAGCGAACAATCATCTCATCGATAGAGTTCTCTTCGATGATATTACACCATGCTTCATCAAGCAGTGTATTACGCGGCACAAGTACTTCTTCAGTGCCTGGCTTGAATACATCTTGAGCAACAACACGACCTAGTACACGCTCACGCAATGGCTCAACAACATCACCACCTTCAATAAGCGGCTTCATTACTAAACCTTCGAACGTGCCACAATCTTCTTCGATCACAACAAGATCTTGAGCAACGTCAACGAGACGACGAGTTAGGTAACCCGAGTTAGCCGTTTTAAGTGCCGTATCCGCTAGACCCTTACGCGCACCGTGAGTAGAGATAAAGTATTGAGATACGTTTAGACCTTCACGGAAGTTAGCTGTAATAGGTGTTTCGATAATTGAGCCATCTGGCTTAGCCATCAGACCACGCATACCAGCCAACTGACGAATCTGTGCAGCACTACCACGAGCACCCGAGTCAGCCATCATATAGATGCTGTTAAACGATTCTTGTTGCTCTTCTTCACCATCACGGTTAATCACTGTCTCAGAAGACAGGTTTTCCATCATAGCTTTAGATACTTTCTCGTTCGCACTTGCCCAGATATCGATGACCTTGTTGTAACGCTCACCGGCTGTCACTAGACCTGATTGGAACTGCTCTTGAATTTCAAGAACTTCCGCTTCAGCATCCGCAACTAGCGTGTACTTCTCATCTGGGATAACCATGTCATCGAGACACACTGAAGCACCCGATACTGTCGCATAATGGAAACCGGCATACATCAATTGGTCAGCAAAGATAACGGTATCTTTAAGACCTAGTTGACGATAACAAGTGTTCAATAGCTTAGAGATCTGCTTCTTGCCCATGTTCTGGTTAACCAGATCATATGACAAGCCTTTTGGCAATATGCGAGAAAGCAGTGCACGACCAACCGTAGTATCAACGATACGACGAGATTCAGTACGCTCACCATTGTCATCGATATTAGTTTCAGTAATACGTACTTTTACGCGAGCATGGATAGCAGCAAATTTAGTACGGTAAGCCTTTTCGACTTCGTCGATAGACTCAAACGCCATACCTTCACCTTTACCGTTCACACACTCACGGCTGGTGTAGTAAAGACCCAATACAACATCCTGTGACGGTGTGATAACCGGCTCGCCGTTTGCAGGCGATAGAATATTGTTGGTAGACATCATAAGCGAACGTGCTTCTAGCTGAGCTTCCAGCGTTAGCGGCACGTGTACAGCCATTTGGTCACCATCGAAGTCGGCGTTATAGGCCGCACAAACCAAAGGATGAAGCTGAATAGCTTTACCTTCAATCAATACAGGCTCAAATGCCTGGATGCCTAGTCTGTGCAGAGTTGGTGCACGGTTTAGCATTACCGGGTGTTCACGAATTACATCGTCCAGAACATCCCAAACTTCAGGAACTTCACGCTCTACCATCTTCTTAGCAGCTTTGATCGTAGTCGCTAAACCACGGCCTTCTAGCTTGCCATAGATGAAAGGCTTAAATAGCTCGAGTGCCATCTTCTTAGGAAGACCACACTGATGTAAGCGAAGTGTTGGACCTACGGTAATTACCGAACGACCAGAATAATCCACACGCTTACCTAGCAAGTTCTGACGGAAACGACCTTGCTTACCTTTGATCATATCGGCCAAAGATTTAAGCGGACGCTTGTTAGAACCCGTGATTGCACGACCACGACGACCGTTATCTAATAACGCATCGACAGATTCTTGCAGCATTCGCTTTTCGTTACGAACGATGATATCTGGCGCAGCGAGATCTAACAGACGCTTAAGACGGTTGTTACGGTTGATCACACGACGATATAAATCGTTCAAATCAGACGTAGCAAAACGACCGCCATCCAGTGGTACTAGAGGACGAAGATCAGGTGGCAGTACTGGTAAGACTTTAAGGATCATCCACTCAGGTTTGTTACCCGAATGGAAAAATGCCTCAACAAGCTTAAGACGCTTGGTGATCTTTTTACGACGAGTTTCTGAGTTGATTGATGGCAATTCTTCGCGCATCCTCTCAATCTCTTTTTCAAGCTCGATAGCGCGTAGCAATTCTAAAATTGCTTCAGCACCCATCTTAGCTTCAAACTCATCACCGTACTCTTCGAGTGCATCCAGATAGTTTTCTTCTGTCAACATCTGGCCACGCTCAAGACTGGTCATGCCAGGCTCGATCACAACGAAAGATTCGAAGTACAGTACGCGTTCAATATCACGCAGAGTCATATCCAGCATCAAACCAATACGAGACGGCAGTGATTTGAGGAACCAGATATGGGCTACTGGGCTAGCAAGATCGATGTGACCCATACGCTCACGACGTACTTTAGTCTGTGTAACTTCAACGCCACACTTCTCACAGATCACACCACGGTGTTTAAGACGCTTATACTTACCGCATAAACATTCGTAATCTTTTACTGGACCAAAAATACGTGCACAGAATAAGCCTTCACGCTCAGGCTTAAAGGTACGGTAGTTAATTGTTTCTGGCTTCTTAACTTCACCAAACGACCAAGAACGGATGAGATCTGGCGACGCTAGGCCGATCTTAATTCCGTTGAATTCTTCGGTCTTGCTTTGCTGTTTCAGAAACTTTAATAAGTCTTTCACGTTTCTCTCCTGAAGGAGTTAAACCGGGTGCCCCACTTAAGTGGAGCACCAATTTATTGCCAAACTAGGTAAACCTAGATTTAGTCTTGATCCAACTCGATATTAATACCGAGTGAACGGATCTCCTTCAACAATACGTTGAAGGACTCTGGCATACCTGGTTGCATCTGGTGGTTACCGTCGACAATGTTTTTATACATATGAGTACGACCGTTAACGTCATCAGACTTTACAGTGAGCATTTCCTGAAGCGTATATGCGGCACCGTATGCTTCTAGTGCCCAAACTTCCATCTCACCGAAACGCTGACCACCAAACTGAGCTTTACCGCCCAGTGGCTGCTGAGTAACAAGACTGTATGAACCCGTAGAACGAGCATGCATCTTATCATCCACCAAGTGGTTCAACTTAAGCATGTACATGTAACCTACGGTTACTTCACGCTCAAACTGATCACCGGTACGACCATCAAACAATTTGCGCTGTCCAGAAGTAGGAAGACCAGCCAATGCTAGCATTTCCTTAATTTCTTTCTCTTTAGCGCCATCGAATGCAGGAGTCGCAATCGGGATACCACCTTTAAGGTTCTTAGCAAGACGCAGTACTTCATCGTCGGTAAACGAATTGATGTCGACGCGCTGCTGCACTTCTTCACCTAACTCATACACTTCTTTGATGTAGCCACGAAGCTCTGCCAGTTCACGCTGTTCTTCAAGCATTGCAGTGATGCGATCACCGATACCTTTAGCGGCAGCCCCCATGTGCACCTCTAGAACCTGACCGATGTTCATACGAGATGGTACACCTAGTGGGTTCAGAACGATGTCAATTGGGATACCGTCCTCATCGTAAGGCATGTCTTCGACTGGGTTAATCTTAGAGATTACACCCTTGTTACCGTGACGACCCGCCATCTTGTCACCAGGCTGGATAGTACGCTTAACTGCTAGGTAAACCTTAACAATCTTAAGTACGCCAGGTGCTAAATCATCACCTTGGGTGATCTTACGACGCTTAACTTCAAATTTCTTATCGAAATCAGCTTTCAACTCGTCATGTTGCTCTGCGAGTTGTTCAAGTTCAGTTTGCTTAGCTTCATCGTCAATGGTTTGAACCAATAACTGTGAACGCGATATTTCAGCTAACTGCTCTTCGGTAAAGCCAGCACCCAATAGAAGGTTGCGTGCACGTCCATAGACACCCTCTTCGAGGATCTTGAACTCTTCGGTCAAATCTTTCTTGGCCTGAGCGACATGCATCTCTTCAATTTCAACAGCACGCTTATCTTTCTCAACGCCGTCACGGGTAAATACCTGAACGTCGATGATTGTACCTTTAACAGAGTTAGGTACGCGAAGTGAACTGTCTTTAACGTCAGAGGCCTTCTCACCGAAAATAGCTCGGAGTAATTTCTCTTCTGGAGTCAGCTGTGTTTCACCCTTAGGTGTCACTTTACCAACTAAGATGTCGCCACCCTTAACTTCAGCACCGATATAAACGATCCCTGATTCATCCAGCTTAGAAAGCGCAGACTCACCAACGTTTGGAATATCGGCTGTGATCTCTTCACTGCCTAGCTTAGTATCACGAGCAATACATGAAAGCTCCTGAATATGGATAGTCGTAAAACGATCTTCCATAGCTACACGCTCAGAGATAAGGATTGAATCCTCGAAGTTGTAACCATTCCAAGGCATGAATGCGATACGCATATTCTGACCAAGAGCCAAATCACCTAAATCGGTAGATGGGCCATCGGCTAAAACATCACCACGAACAACCGGATCACCCATCGAACAACAAGGACGTTGGTTAATACAGGTGTTCTGGTTAGAACGCGTGTATTTAGTCAAGTTATAGATGTCGATGCCCGCTTCACCAGGAGTAAGCTCAGCTTCATTAACCTTAACAACGATACGGCTAGCGTCGACATAATCAACAACACCACCACGTTTAGCTGCTACAACAACACCAGAATCGACTGCCAATGTACGCTCAATACCTGTACCGACTAAAGGCTTATCAGCTCTTAGTGTTGGTACGGCTTGACGTTGCATGTTCGCACCCATCAAGGCACGGTTAGCATCATCGTGTTCAAGAAACGGAATCAGTGACGCTGCAACTGAAATGATCTGCTGTGGCGATACATCCATATATTGAATGTCACCGGCACCCATAAAGGTTGAATCACCTTTATGACGACAAGCAATGAGCTCGTCCAACATGCGACCGTTCTCATCAAGATCAACGATTGCCTGCGCGATAACATAACGACCTTCTTCGATTGCCGACAGGTAATCGATTTGATCAGTAACCACACCTTCAATTACCTTGCGGTAAGGTGTTTCTAGGAAACCATAAGAGTTAGTACGTGCAAAACTTGCTAACGAGTTAATTAGACCAATGTTTGGACCTTCAGGGGTCTCAATTGGACATAAACGACCGTAGTGAGTTGGGTGTACATCTCGAACTTCGAAACCAGCACGTTCACGGGTCAAACCACCAGGACCAAGAGCCGAAATTCGACGCTTATGAGTCACTTCAGATAGTGGGTTGTTTTGATCCATAAACTGAGACAGCTGAGAAGAACCGAAGAACTCTTTAACTGCAGCAGAAATTGGCTTAGCGTTGATTAGATCTTGTGGCATAAGCTCATTAAGATCACCAAGACTTAAACGCTCACGTACGGCACGTTCTACACGAACTAGACCGACACGGAACTGGTTTTCAGCCATTTCACCAACACTACGGATACGACGGTTACCCAAGTGATCGATATCATCAACTTCATCATTACCATTACGGATAGTGATGATGTTTTTCATTACTGCAACGATATCTTCTTTAGATAGAATGCCAGTACCAACGTCATCAGCAATGCTTAGACGACGGTTGAACTTCATACGACCTACTTTAGATAGATCATAACGCTCTTCACTGAAGAATAAGTTATTGAATAAGGCTTCAGCAGCGTCTTTAGTTGGTGGCTCGCCAGGACGCATCATACGATAGATTTCAACTAACGCTTCTAAGCGATTGGTTGTAGAATCGATACGTAATGTATCTGACATGTAAGCACCATTATCAAGTTCATTGATATAAAGAGTGCTTATCTCTTTAATGCCGGCCAAAGACAATTTAGCTAGATCTTCAAGACCTATCTCTGCGTTAGCAGAAAGTAATACTTCACCTGTATCAGGATCGATATAGTCTTGCCCTGAAATCTTACCTACGATGTAATCAACAGGTACTTCAAGTTCGCTAGTGTCAGTTTTTTCTAGTTGACGAATGTGACGAGCAGTAACGCGGCGTCCCTTTTCAACAACTATATTTCCATCACCATCTTTGATGTCATATCCGGCAGTTTCACCACGAAGGCGCTCTGCAACCAGATTCAACACTAATGTGTCTTTCTTGATCTTGAAATCAACACGATCGAAGAACAGATCCAAAATATCCTGAGTAGAATAATCTAATGCTCGTAGGATAATAGAAGCCGCAAGCTTACGACGACGGTCAATACGCACAAATAGCGCATCTTTAGGATCGAATTCAAAGTCTAACCAAGAACCACGGTAAGGAATAATACGTGCGTTATAAAGCACCTTACCTGAAGAGTGGGTCTTGCCACGGTCATGATCGAAGAATACACCAGGAGAACGATGCAACTGAGATACGATAACACGCTCAGTACCATTGATAACAAAGGTACCGTTGTCAGTCATCATGGGAATGTCGCCCATGTAGACTTCTTGCTCTTTAATGTCTTTGACTGTTCCAGGTGCCGCTTCACGGTCATACAACACCATACGCAACTTAACGCGTAAAGGAGCCGAGTATGTAACACCGCGGATTTGACACTCTTTCACATCAAAAACAGGTTCGCCTAGCTTATAGCTAACGTACTGTAATTCTGAGTTACCAGAAAAACTTTTGATGGGAAAAACGCTACGGAAAGCGGCTTCAAAACCACGCTCACCTGTAGGATCTTGATCGGTGAACTTCTTAAATGAGTCCAACTGTATAGACAAAAGATAAGGAATATCCAAAACTTGTGGACGTTTACCAAAGTCTTTGCGAATACGCTTCTTTTCAGAATAGGAGTAAACCATGGGTTTCCTCTGATTGCGAGATGTGACCAAGACTGAACCAATCATTTGATTGAAACAGCACGTTTGCCCATCACCGTTGATGGCAAGAACCTAACCAGTAATCTCTGTTAGGGACTGCAAAATCTGGCGATAAACGGTGAAAAAAAAATCGCCTGCGCATACAGCGCAAAAAAGGCCGACGGTTAAAAAACCGCCAGCCCTAACCTAATTTCTTAGGTTGAGTAAGTTAAGTTATAACTTACTTGATCTCTACAGAAGCACCAGCTTCTTCAAGTTCAGTTTTAAGTGCTTCAGCTTCTTCTTTAGAGATAGCTTCTTTAACTGCTACTGGAGCAGATTCAGCCATAGCTTTAGCTTCTTTCAGGCCAAGACCTGTAGCGCCACGAAGTGCTTTAATTACTTTAACTTTGTTCTCACCGAATGAAGTCATCATAACGTCAAATTCAGTTTGCTCTTCAACAGCAGCACCAGCGTCAGCGCCGCCAGCAACAACAGCAGCAGCAGCAGATACGCCGAACTTCTCTTCCATTGCTTCGATTAGTTCAACAACTTCCATTACAGACATGTCTGCAAAGGCTTCTAAGATTTGGTCTTTAGTGATAGACATAACAAAAAATTCCTATTGTTCTGAGTTTAGGCAGCAAGTATAAACTTAAGCTGCTTCTTCTTTTTGATCGCGAAGTGCGGCCAGAGTACGTACGAATTTGCCAGCAGATGCTTCTTTCATAGTCATCATCAACTGAGCTAGTGCTTCGTCGTAAGTTGGCAATTTCGCTAAACGATCAATATCGGCTGCAGGGATTAATGTCCCTTCAAAGGCTGCTGCTTTAATTTCAAATTTCTCATGCGCTTTTGCGAAATCTTTAAGAAGACGCGCTGCTGCACCTGGGTGCTCATGAGAAAATGCAATTAAAGTAGGACCAGTAAACGTATCATTAAGGCACTCAAAATCAGTACCTTCAACTGCGCGCTTAACTAGAGTGTTACGTACAACTCTGATGTACACTCCTGCTTCGCGAGCTGCTCTACGCAGACCGGTCATATCACCTACAGTTACGCCGCGTGAATCGGCTACAACTGCAGATAAAGCACCTTTGGCAGCTTCGTTGACTTCAGCAACAATCGCTTTTTTGTCTTCGAGTCCTAATGCCATTGGCTTTACTCCTGGATTGTATCTAGGGGATTCCCTAGTAATTACCATGCTAAACACCTAAATGTTTAGCTACTTACGGTGCTTATCCAGTAGAAAAAATCTTTCTGGGGTTCGACACCGTCTACGTAGGAAATTAAGCTAACCTTCAGGCTAACACCTACGGTCTTGGACGGAAGCCTAATCTTTATCACTAGGTGATAAAATAGGCCTCAACCCACAAAGTGCGCGCATTATAGATTAATACGCACGCTTTGTAAAATTATAACGCTTTAGCCAGAGTAGCCTGGTCAACCGCAACACCTGCACCCATAGTGGTAGAGATGCTAATTTTCTTAAGGAAGATACCTTTAGCTGAAGCTGGCTTAGCCTTCACTAGCGCAGCAATTAGCGCTTCTAGGTTTTCTTTAAGTTTTGCAGTTTCAAAATCCACTTTACCAATAGTAGTGTGGATGATGCCGTTCTTATCTGTACGGTAGCGAACCTGACCAGCTTTAGCATTCTTAACTGCTTCAGCAACGTTAGGCGTTACAGTGCCAGTCTTAGGGTTAGGCATTAGACCACGTGGGCCTAAGATTTGACCAAGTTGACCAACAACGCGCATTGCATCAGGAGAAGCAATCACTACGTCGAAGTTCATTTCACCGGCTTTAACTTGTGCAGCTAAGTCATCCATACCCACTAGCTCAGCGCCAGCAGCTTTAGCCGCTTCAGCGTTAGCACCTTGAGTGAAAACAGCAACACGTACGTCACGACCAGTACCGTTCGGAAGTACAGTAGCACCACGAACATTCTGATCAGATTTACGTGGATCGACACCAAGATTTACAGCAACATCGACACTTTCAAGGAATTTAGCAGTAGCTAATTCTTTTAGAAGTTCAATAGCTTCATTGATATCGTAGTTTTTAGTTACTTCTACTTTTTCGCGGATTAAACGCGCGTGTTTAGTTAGCTTTGTCATTATATTAATCCTCTACTACCAAACCCATTGAACGCGCAGTACCTTCAATTGAACGAGTCATCGCTTCAATATCAGCACCAGTCATATCAGTCGCTTTAGTTTCAGCAATTTCCTGAACAGCGCTACGCTTGATAGTTCCCACTTTATCAGTGTTAGGACGTCCTGAACCAGACTTCAGACCCGCTGCTTTAAGCAGTAGGAAAGATGCAGGTGGCGTCTTAGTTTCAAAAGTGAAAGAGCGATCAGTGTATACAGTGATAACTACAGGAATTGGCATGCCTTTCTCGAACTTTTCAGTACGAGCATTGAATGCTTTACAGAATTCCATGATGTTAACACCTTTCTGACCCAATGCTGGACCGACTGGTGGTGACGGATTTGCAGCACCGGCTGCTACTTGTAGTTTGATGTAACCATCAACTTTCTTAGCCATGAGTATTTCCTCAGTATGGGTTCAAACGCTATCGGCACAATACCAATTAGCTCCCCGAAAATATTGGGTGCGAATTCTACAACAAATCCGCACCCAGTCCAAATGTTTTTTGTGCTTATTTTAATCAGCTTTTTTCGATCTGACCGAAGTCTAGCTCTACAGGTGTAGAACGACCGAAGATCATAACAGAAACCTTAACACGGCTCTTCTCATAATCCACCTCTTCAACGGTGCCGTTGAAGTCAGCAAATGGTCCATCAGTAACACGTACAACTTCACCGGGCTCAAATATAACGCGATGAGTTGGAGACTCAGTAGTCTCTTGTAAGCGCTGAAGAATCGCATCAGCTTCTTTATCAGAGATAGGAGCTGGACGATCGGAAGTGCCGCCGATGAAGCCCATCACACGTGGGATGCTCTTCACCAAATGCCAACTTTCATCATTCATGTCCATCTGGACTAATACATAGCCAGGGAAGAATTTACGCTCACTCTTACGGCGCTGACCGGCTCTCATTTCAACGACTTCTTCAGTAGGAACAAGAATTTCGCCAAAGTAGTGTTCCATGCTGTGCATCTGAATATATTCATTCAGTGTCTTAAGCACACGACCTTCATAACCAGAAAATGCCTGGACCACATACCATCTTTTTTTAGTTTCAGTTGCTTCAGTCATACGAAGTGCCTATACGCCTGTAATAAAATTGACAATTCTCAGCAATACTGCGTCCATACCCCAAAGGATCAACGCAAGAACACCGGTCGCGGCTAATACAATAAATGTCGTATTAAGCGCTTCTTGACGCGTAGGCCAAACTACCTTACGTACTTCAATTTGTGCTTCACGAGCAAAAGCAAGAGCTTGCTTACCTTTCTCGGTTTGAAGTGCAATAGTTCCTGCAATAACAAATGCTACTACTACAGCTATTGCACGAACCAACACACTGGCTTCGCTATACATTTGATTGCCGACAATGGCGGCAGCCAATAAGATAACGACTAAGGCCCACTTTACAATATCCAGAGAATTACCCTGGCTTTCAGTATTTGTTGTCATCGGTTAATTCCGTTACTCACTAAGACCTGAGCTTGTGATCGGCTGTTTGAATTTCTGCAAATTCATCAACCCATAAAAATCCAACTTGCTAATCTAACCGCCCAATGTAAGCTCAGAGGGTCAAAAATCGGCCATAGATTGTATTCTTATTCCGGCGACGAAGCAAGAATACTCGCGACTTTGGATCAACATAACGCATAAACAAACAAAAAAGGAAGCCGAAGCTTCCTTTTGGATGTTTAGCAAGAGTAATCGCGATTAAGCGATGATCTTAGCTACAACACCAGCACCAACTGTACGACCACCTTCACGGATAGCGAAGCGTAAACCTTCATCCATCGCGATTGGGCAGATCAAAGTCACTGTCATCTGTACGTTATCACCAGGCATTACCATCTCAACGCCTTCTGGCAATTCGATAGTACCAGTTACGTCCGTTGTACGGAAGTAGAACTGTGGACGATAGCCTTTGAAGAATGGAGTGTGACGTCCACCTTCTTCTTTCGACAGAACGTAGATTTCTGACTGGAAAGTTGTGTGAGGAGTGATTGAACCAGGCTTAGCTAGTACTTGTCCACGCTCAACGTCATCACGCTTAGTACCACGAAGTAGTACACCACAGTTTTCGCCAGCACGACCTTCGTCAAGCAGCTTACGGAACATTTCAACACCAGTACAAGTCGTCTTAGTAGTATCACGGATACCAACGATTTCTACTTCTTCACCAATTTTGATGATTCCGCGTTCTACACGACCAGTTACAACTGTACCACGGCCGGCAATTGAGAAAACATCTTCGATTGGAAGAATGAA
>SDWK01001036.1 GCA_004195335.1 Shewanella sp. | reverse complement strand
GTTCGCCAGCCTATGTTGTGGGATAACCGACTCTATTTTGTCAGTGATAGCGATGGCAATGATAACATCTGGTCAATGACGACAGATGGTCAGGAATTGAAGCAGCATACTCAATTTACTGATTGGCAAGTAAGAGGGGCGCGTTTAGATAAAGGCCGTATCGTATTTCAGCAAGGCGCAGATATAAAACTGTTCGATATTGCTGGCAATGATACTCGTGTCTTAGACATCGAGCTTGTATCAGACTTCTCTCAGCGTCGTGAGCATTGGGTGAACAGCCCGATGAAATATGCGACATCGACACAAGTCTCCCCAGCAGGAGATAAAGTGGTTATCACCGCCAGAAGTCATGTGGCCATCGCCGGTGTTGATGGATCTCGTCTTGTCGAAATCGCCCTTCCGGGAAACAGTCGTATTCGAAGCGCGGTAATGAGCCCCGACGGGCAGTGGGTCTATGGTATCAGCGATGCCTCCGGTGAGCAGGAGATCTGGCAGTTCCCGGCTGATGGCAGCCAAGGAGCCAAACAGTTAACCAAAGATGGTAACACGCTCAGAATGTCATTGAGTGTTTCACCCGATGGACGCTACATCGTGTCGGATGACTACGATGGCAACCTCTGGTTATTAGATCTAAAGAAAAATCGCAGCAAGAAGATCATCACCCATGGCGAAGGATTAGGCCCTTATGCCGATGTGGTCTGGTCTGGTGATAGCCAGTTTATTGCCATTACCAAATCGGAGCTGGGTAAACCCAGACCTCAAATTGTGTTGTATTCACTGGAAGAAAACCGAAGTGAAACAGTGACGAGCGATAAATATGAATCCTATTCTCCCGCCTTCAGTAGCGATGGGAAATGGTTATATTTCTTATCTAATCGTCAGTTTACTGCGACGCCGACCTCACCATGGGGCGATCGTAACATGGGACCAATGTTCGATAAACGCAGTGAAATCTTCGCCATCGCTCTGGATAAAAGTGCCATTTTTGCGTTCCGCAAACCTAATGAACTCATGCCTGCTGACTCTGACAAGAAGTCAGATAAAGACGCCGACAAGCTTAAGGTTAATGTTGACTGGAAAGGACTCAATCAACGTTTATGGCAAGTGCCAGTCGGCTCAGGAAATTACTCAAAACTGAGTCTCAAAGATGACAGTTTGTACCTATTAGACAGAGCGTCTGGACGCAGCAGTAAGCCAAGTTTGAAGGTGGTTAAATTTGATCCCCTAAGCCCTAAGGTCGAAACCTTTGCCAAAGACGTGGGTGATTATGCGCTCTCAGCCGACGGGAAGAAAATATTCATACGCAAGCACAGCAACAGTGGCAAAGAGATGCTGATTGTCGATGCCGGCGATAAACTGCCTAAAGAGTTGAAAAATGCCAAAGTGCAAACCGGGCAGTGGCAACTCGCTATCGAGCCACAACTCGAGTGGCAACAGATGTTCGAAGATGCCTGGTTGATGCACAGAGACTCCTTCTTCGACAAGACGATGCGTGGCTTGGACTGGCAAGCAACCAAGGCTAAATATCAGCCATTGGTCGACAGGCTAACCGACAGGCATGAACTGAATGACATCTTTAAGCAGATGATGGGCGAATTGGACTCGTTGCACTCTCAAGTGCGAGGAGGCGATCTCCCTAAAGACAGTAAGATGGCCAAGGCGTCGAGTCTCGGGGCGCGCCTCGAACAGACTCAGTCTGGCGTAAAAATATCCCATATTTACCAGAATGATCCTGAGCTGCCTGCACAGTCATCCCCACTGGCTAGGGTCGAAGTCGATGCTGAAGTGGGCGATATTATTCTGGAGATCAATGGTAAGTCGGTCACCAATGTGGCCGATGTGACGCGTTACTTAAGAAACCAGTCTAAAAAACAGGTATTGCTGAAGCTTAAGCGGGGTAAGAAGCAACACAAGACCATCGTCATGCCCGTTGATACCAGAGTCGATGCCAAGCTGAGATACTTAGATTGGGTCAACCATAATGGTAGCAAGGTCACACAAGGCAGTGAAGGTAAGATAGGCTATCTGCATCTGTACGCCATGGGCAGTGGTGATATCGCCAGTTTTGCGCGTGAGTTTTACGCCAACTTTGAAAAAGAGGGGCTGATTATCGATGTACGCCGTAATCGCGGCGGCAACATTGATAGTTGGATCATCGAGAAACTACTGCGCCGAACTTGGGCATTTTGGCAACCGACTCGTGGTACGCCAAATGCCAATATGCAACAGACCTTCCGTGGGCACTTAGTCGTACTCACCGATCAGTTGACCTACTCCGATGGCGAAACATTTTCGGCCGGTATCAAGGCTCTGGGTGTCGCTCCTTTGATAGGAAAGCAAACGGCGGGAGCGGGTGTTTGGTTATCTGGCCGTAATTCGCTGACTGACAAAGGTATGGCACGCGTTGCCGAGTATCCGCAATATGCGATGGACGGACGTTGGGTTCTAGAAGGCCGAGGAGTGAGTCCGGATATTGAAGTGGATAACCTACCTTATGCCACATTCACGGGTAATGATGCCCAATTAGAGAAAGCTATCTCTTACCTGAAGCAGGAGCTTATTCAACAACCGATTAAACCACTCAAGGCGCACCCAATATCGCCTAATGGAATGGCTGAAGATATCAATATTAAGTAGCAATTTGTGTTAAATAGGCGCTCACCACGTCTATAGCAAGCACCTTTAGGGGGTTACCAGCCGAGCAGTTCCCAGGCTTTTAACCCCCATTTTTATACCTTCCCGACGACATCTCTTATTCTTTACCTACTCCGCTTTCAGTGTTGATTTCATACTCTGCTTTTGTAACGACTGCTTTTCCTAAAGCCGACAGCTTGTTTGTCCAATATCCCACCTCGAACATATTTACTCTATTTAACTGATGTTTAGTGCCTTTATTTTTGATGTTCTCTCTTTTGTGCTTGCGAAATAAAATAGATGCTAGAGTTAATTGACTCTGGTGATTCGGTCATTACATTTTTAGATTGTCATTCAAGTCATAGACTTGATGAGCTTTCTTGTGCCAGTTGCTATTAATTCATATTGAGAGAGAATGGGCTGTTGGAGATGAGGATGAAAAACTTACTTATAGGATTGAGTGCCCCTATGTTTAGAGAGGCTCTCAAGATAATTGCGTGTTGTACTTTGCTACTCTTTTCTGTCGTAACTCTTGCCGATGAGAGTAAGTTGCGGATTGCTATGGGAGGCTTCTATTCTACTTCTGATTCAGGGATGGAGGTGACCAGCCCTTTAACCGACCAAAATTTCGAGTTGGATTTTGAATCAGATCTCAAGTTGGTTGAAAGTGAATTCTTACCGTTTTTCTCCGTAACATATTGGTTTAATGAACAGCATGGCATCTACTTGGATTGGAAGCGGTTACACCGTGATGCCACGAATCTGAATATTACTGATCCTTTTGAATATGAACACCCTGAAACTGGGGATAAATATTTAGTGCAGTCTGGCAGCGAGATCACCACAACTTTCAATGTCGATATTGCCCGTATTGGTTATGGTTATGATTTTTACCGTGATGATGAATGGGATTTAATTCTGACTGCGGGACTGCATGTGATGTGGTTAGAGTTAGGCTTTACCGGAGAGATTGCGGCTTGTGTCGACGATAATTGCAGTGCAGTCGATCTCGATCCCAACAGCGTCGTATTCACCGATGCAACGGCGCCTCTACCCGATATCGGTATCGTTGCAAATTATCAGTTTGCCGATGGTTGGAAGCTTGGAACTCAAGCTCAGTATTTCTATCTGAGTTTAGATAATATCACTGGCCGCTTGGTCGACCTGAGTGCGGGTATTGAGTATAGCTTTAGGGATAGTTTTGCCACCGAACTTTCTTATAAATACTATAAAGTATCGGCAGATATTGAGAATGACAATTCCACACTGAAAATCCACTATGGCTTTCGTGGGCCCATGTTAACGCTTTCCTATACATTTTAGTGCTTACGCCTGGGTATTATCGTTGGCCTAGGCATTGTTATTTCCAAATTATTAGCGCTGTCGGCAAGTGAACAGTTAATTTTCATAGCCGCTGAGATAATACAGAGCTATGAGTAAAGTCACGTTTATTTTTCGCATCATTTAAATTATGTAAGGTACCTAAATGAAAAACTTGAAATTATTGTCACT